>JALYZK010000092.1 GCA_030945705.1 Vulcanimicrobiota bacterium
GAATATGAGGATACCGTCACCGCTCCTGAACGTAAGGGGTCTGAAGATATCGCCAAGGCGCGCTTTGCCATCGAAGGCACAAGCGTGGATCCCGACGCGACGTTTACCTTGCGATTAAGCTACGGACGGTTAAAGGCTTTCCGGAAACGACCGGCTACGTTGGTCCCTATACGACCATCGGCGGGCTGTTTAACCGCGCGACTGGAGCCGACCCTTACGTCTTGCCACAAACTTGGCTTGGCGCCAGGCAATCACTGAATGCGGACACACCGATGAATGTCGCAACAACCAACGATATCATCGGGGGAAATTCAGGCAGCCCACTAATAAATAAAGAGGCTGAAGTCGTCGGTCTCATCTTCGATGGAAACATTCATTCGCTGGGCGGTGATTTCGGTTTCGATCCCGCTCTCAACCGGGCTATTGCCGTTGATAGCCGTGCATTGATCGCCGGAATGCAAAATGTCTATCATGCCCACCGCATCGTTGGGGAAATATTAAGCCGGTAGCTCAGTCCAAGCAAGCTATCCCGAGGCGGATAAATCCGGTTCCGGCGTTGCTGCGTTTCTACACTAGGAGGATTCATGATCAAGCAATTATTCATAACGACCATTGCGAGTGCTGCGCTGCTGGGACTAACGGTCGCCGCGAACGCAGACAACTCGATGATGGGACATGGCAAGATGATGGGGCACGGCTCCATGGCGAAGCATTCGATGTCGAAGATGGCATCGGGCCCGGACCACGGAATGCCCGAGGGCACCGCCGGCGGTGATGGGGTCACGTATAAAGGCAAGCCCGATCTGCAGGCAGCGGTGTCGCTCGTCGTTGCAGGCGGACCGATTGGGAACTTTTCGGTTGTCAAGGCCATAACGGTAATGTCCAGCCCGGCGGTCGCCAAGGCCGAAGTGGCAAAACTTACCAAACAATACGGTTCGGCGCGCGTTGGATCGTTCGTTGCGGTTCAAAACTTCACGGTTAACGATGCGGTGAAGAAAGCGTCAGCGGCTGGCGTCAAGTTCCCCAAAGCAAAACTTACGGGTGGCACCCTCGCCAAACGCGTCGTCGCCTCGGACTGGTTGGGGGAACCTACTACGAAGGAACGCAGCTCGACCACTTGGTGACCAATCAAATTCATGAAGCCGTCATGAATGACATCGATAGCAAGTTCGGCAAGTCAGCAGACGCCAACTACCATTTGATCGCAAACCAAGCCCACTACGACTTAGCACATGCGCTCGGCGTTACCAGCGTCAAGCTCGCGGCTTACCACTAACCCAAGAACCCGTCCCCTAAAAGGAGCCTTCCACGGTGAAGGCTCCTTTTTTCTTTTGGCTGCGAGACAACGCTGTGAAGATCGGGGGCCAGATCGCTACCGGCTAACGACGCAGCTGTGCTTGGGAGAAAGGACAATCCGGACATTTCGGTTGACATCGCAAAGATGACACACGAAGAAGTGCTTCCATACATCAATAAGCCCGTGCGGGTCACTTTGGACGACGGGAGAATACTAGCCGGTCGTCTTGGGCATTTGGGGAAATCGTATACCGTCGTATCAAGCCCGCTGCGTGCCGGCGAGCCAGACGTGCAGGAAACGATCTCTTCCTCCCATCGAATAACGACCATTGAAGACGCTTCCTCAGATCCGGCAGCCCGCTAGCACGTGGTGCAGAGTGCCCCATTTCCATCCGCCTGCGCGCTACTTCTTCTTGGCGAAAGCGATACACCACCCTAGCGGGCTAATGGCACCGGCGACGAGCGTGCAGGCACCTCGAGAAACTGGCGTTTTGCCTTTAATGAAGAAGCGGCATGAGGCGCATTTTTGTCCGCGTTTTGGAAGATCCTGATACCTGTATTGAGCTTTCGAGCCGTTTGCCGCATCGGCCGAAAGCCACCCGGATAATACGGCCAACGCCACTACCGGTAGTGCCGCAAGTGTCTTTAATGCTGCGCTGCGCGCGAGTTTGTCGTGTATGTCGTTCATCTTTCTCTCCCGGTCAAGACCTTGGTGAAGGCGAAAGTACCTGGCCGGTGCACCGCGAAGCCGGCGAGTATGGTCATCTTTGCACTCTTCTCCGTGCTTTCCATGCTCGCGCCAAAGAGTTCTACGCCGGCTGCTTTGAGGGAATTCGCTGACGCCTGGGCCAGAATCGAAGCGTACAGAGCGGTACTTGTCATGCATGAGACCTCCGGCTCGGAGGTACAAGACCGAACGTATGACTATGCTTTTCGTAAGCCGCACACCGCAAGCATTGCGATCACTCGCGGAACGGGTCGAGGCGGCCATGAGCTGTGGGACGGAGGTGACACGGTCGTTGCCTCGCCGCCGGGTCTGCTCTCGCATATCAAGTTGCGGCTTTCAATGAAAGACTCGCGCGTGGCAACGCTGCGCGGTGATACGATCGAGATGGCCTCTTTTGGCTGGTTGCTGCAACATCTGCAATCAAAAGGCAAACTGTCGCAATCCTCCGGACCGTCGATAGAAAAAACGCCAACTAAGCAGCTTGAGTTGATCGTCGCCGACCCCATTTCCAATGGCGGCATTACGCGCGAGTTGGTAGATCTTTCAATAACGACTGACCTCCCGGTTCGGGTGTTACGTTTTGCGGATCGCGTCTTGGTGAAGCAAGTCGATTTCAAAGGTGTGCAGATTCGACCCTAATGCGCCACGCCAATATCGCAAGATTCAGCACGCCGAAAATGATTGCGTGCCAGCGTAGGCCTAGTGCGAGCGAGGCGCACGGCACTTCGAGGGCAACGATTGCATAATTAGGGTGCGACAAAAACACGTAGGGGCCACTGGTAATCCGCGGTGCTCCCCGCACAATAATAACGCGCGTCGTCCAGCGCTCGCCCAGCGTTCGCAGGACCCACACCCGCGCCACCTGCAGCAGCACGAAAACGACGACGAACGCGGGCGTCAGTGAACGGGACCATCCAAACGCCCAAAGAGTGGCCAGCCAGGTTGCATGCAGCGCGATCATGGTGGGGTAGTGTCCGGCGCCCACTTCGTAGGCCCCGCGAGACAGCAGCCGGCGAGTGTTTCGCTGGGCGTAGCAAAGTTCGGCCGCGCGCTGCAGCGTCAAAAAGGCAAGCAGCCCAGCGCCCTCAGCCAGCAGGCGGCTCCAGACGCACGAAGCTTGCAGTAAAGCCCGGGCCGAGTGCTGCAAGCATGGCGTGTTGCGGGAGCCCCTCTGCGAGGACCCGTTCCAGCACGAAAAAAACAGTTGGGGCCGACATATTTCCGTATTCACGCATCACGGCGCGTTCATGATTGAGTGAGCCTGGGGCAAGCTCGAGCATCAATTCGATTGCATCAATCACCTTAGTGCCTCCCGGGTGACAGACGACGCGCCCGGGCAAACCATCATTCATTCCCATCTGGGATCGCGCAGCGTTAAATACTTCGCGGTAATTCTTGGCAATAAATGATGGCAGCGAGCGTGATAGCACGACGCCAAAGCCAATATCGTCTGTGGCCCAGCCCATGATATCCAGCGTCGACGGCCATAGATGCTCGGCCGCGCCGGTGATGCTCGACATACTCGGACGATCGTTTCTACTGGTCAGGATCGCTGCGGCGGCACCATCGCCGAACAGTGATGTCGCGATGACATCTGCCTTGGTTGGCCGATCCAGTCGAAATGATAAGGTGCACAACTCAACACTGACCAGCAGCACCGTTGAATCGGGTTTTCCGGCCGCCAGACGCGAGGCGAGAGCCAGCCCCGATACACCGCCGGCGCATCCAAGGCCGAAAACCGGAATGCGCTGCGTTTCGGGGCGGAAACCCATGCCGGGAAGCACGCGCGTTTCAAGGCTCGGTGTCGCTATGCCGGTCGATGAAATCGTAACCACAGCGTCAATATCGGCTGGCCGCAACTTCGCCGATTCGAGTGCCGTCTTGGCGACGCGTTCATACAGGCTGCACGCACCGTCGAGGTACGCTGCTGTGCGGTCGGGCCAGCCGTGCGGCTCCAAAAACCACTCCAGCGGTCGTACCGAGTAGCGGCGCTCTATGCCGGTCGACGTGAAGACACGAGCAACGCGATCGTAGTCATGCATGCGGTGAGCGAACAATGCGCGCGCGCCGGCCGCAACCACCTGTTGATCGATTTCATGTTCCGGTACCGCGGTAGCAAGCCCGATTAAGAACGTCGGCAATTAGAGTCTTTCGTTGGGTTCGGATGAAATTGTGTGCAGATTGCTGAACGTTCGTGCGATATCGCTTGTTTTTGGAGCGTTTCGAAGATGCATGCTTCCGACTTTGACCCACTGAACTGCCGCTGCCCGCAAGCCCCGTATTCCGATCGCATTTTCGCAGAAGCGACATTTCACTTCGAGCGTCGAGCATTTTTAGCTGGAGCCTTAGCGGCAGGTGCAGCGATGCTCCTGCCATGGCGAGCACGCGCTGCGTCCGCTACCACCGTAATTCACGCAGCACATCTCTTCGACGGTCATGAAATGAAGACGCCTGGGGTGTTGGTGGTGCGAGACGATCGCATCCTGTCAATGAACGCAGGCGACGCCGGTTCGGATGCGCAGGTTATCGACCTTGCCGGCATGACGCTCCTGCCCGGCCTCATCGACGCGCACACGCACGTCGCCGTTCGCGTCGTAGTTTCTTCGTATATGCTGGGCATGAGTCCGAAAGGTCAAGCAGCCGACAACGTCGGGGAAGCTGCAATTTATAGCGTTCGCAACGCTCAAACGATGCTAAAAAATGGTTTTACCACGATCCGGGATGTAGGCGGCGGTCACGGCATCGATCTGGCTCTGCGAAACGCGGTCAACAACGGTATGATTGCCGGCCCCCGTATTCTGGCAGCAAGCACGTCGCTATCGATTACTGGCGGTCATGGTGATACCAACGATCTGCCTGAAACCGTGCGCGTGGAAGAAGACATCGAGCCTGGAATCTCCTACGGCCCCTACGGTTTCCGACAACGCGTGCGCGAACACGTAAAGCGCCACGTAGACGTTATTAAAATTTTGGGAACGGGTGGCGTGCTCTCGTACGGTGATGTATGGGATGTTCCGCAGTTTAACCTCGATGAAGTTCAAGCCGTAGTGGATGAGTCGACGAAGTTTAATCGCAAAGTTGCCGCACACTGCCACGGAGATAAGGGCATTGCCATTGCGGTTGAAGGCGGCGTTCATTCGGTGGAACACTGCACCGGCGTCAGCGAGAAAACGTTGAAGATGATGGAACAGCGTGGAACGCATCTGGTACCGACGATCTGGGCGCTCGATTCAATCCTACAATCGGGAAACCCTAACCGGATTTCGGCGCAAAGCATCGCAAAGGCCGAACTTGCCGTGCAATTGCGCAACGAAGGGATGCAACGGGCAATTGCAAGCCGAGCGAAAATCAGTTACGGCACCGACGCCGGCGTGTTTCCCCACAAAGAGAACAATAAGGACTTTGCGCTTCTAGTGGGCATGGGCATGCGGCCGCTTGACGTGCTGCGGGCTGCTACCGGTAACGCCGCGGATCTTCTTGGAACTGGGGACAGGGGACGTCTGGCAGCCGGAAAGCTGGCCGACGTTATCGCGGTGCGCGGTAACCCGGAGAGCACAATCGAAGCGCTTGAGAAACCGGCGTTTGTAATGCTCGGTGGTAAGCGAATCGATACGGCCGCCCTGCCCAGCTGATGTCGTTAAGCGGGGGCCGTAAGCCCTTGCAGCAATCGCTTGACGAAGGTCTCGTGGCGGTAAGATTTGCTGTTGCCGAAGTGTACTGCAACTATTTCAAGAGATGGAATGATATAGAGAGCCTGTCCTCCCGAGCCGCTGGCATACACAATGTCGACGGGATGCGCTACCGGACGAAGCCAAAATCCGAGGCCGTACTTTGGATTCACAGCCGAGCCTTCAAAGCACGCCGCGAGCGATTCCGAGCGGAGAATCGGCATGTCCTTCCAGCGACCGCTTTGCGCGATGAGTTGTCCGAACTTCAGCCATTCGTGCCCCATCAGAAATGCGCCCGTTGGA
>JALYZK010000106.1 GCA_030945705.1 Vulcanimicrobiota bacterium
CCTACCGCAATCGAACGTACCGCTGCGCCAGTTTCGCAAACCCTGCCCATGAATTCGTGGCCGACAATTAGCGGCGGTTTCACGCGGCTCTGGGCCCAATTATCCCAATTGTAGATGTGCTGATCCGTGCCGCAAAGGCCCACCTTCTCGACACGGATTAGCACCTCTGATGGGCCAATAGCCGGAAGTCGAACATCGGTCAAACTGAATCCCGGCTCCGGCTTGCTTTTGCAGAGCGCAAGCATCATCCGTGCTTCTCGCGAATCGGAAATGTGCCCGGTTTTTCCCGCTATCATGGCGGTGCATTCGATTTTGCACTGCACACTCCCGTCAGCGGGAATGCCGGGGAGAAGCGAGCCAGATACTGCGTCGATAATCGAATTAGCCAAAGCGGCCGGTTATGTAGTCTTCCGTCCGTTTATCACGCGGCTTGGTGAAAATGTCGGCCGTCTTGGCGAGTTCGATGAGTTCCCCCAGTAAGAAGAATGCGGTGTAATCCGAAATGCGCGCAGCTTGTTGCATAGAGTGCGTTACAATCACGACCGTATAGCGCTTTTTCAGGTCGCCAATCAGATCCTCGATCTTGGAAGTTGCAATCGGGTCTAGTGCGGAAGCCGGCTCGTCCATGAGAACGACTTCCGGCTCGACAGCCAGGACCCGTGCGATACACAAACGCTGTTGCTGACCGCCTGAAAGCGTGAGGGCGGAACGGTTGAGACGGTCCTTTACCTCGTCCCACAGAGCGGCATTGCGCAAGCTTTGCTCGCACAATTCCATGAGCCTCTTGCGATTATGCTCACCATGAATTCGCGGCCCGTAGATTACGTTTTCGTAAACAGATTTCGGAAACGGATTGGGCCGTTGAAAAACCATGCCGATGCGATGGCGGATCGTTACCGGATCCACACCTTTATCGTAAATATTTTTTCCATCCAGTGAAACGCTGCCTGTGACTCTTACATCCCGCGCCAAGTCGTGCATGCGATTCAGAGCGCGGATGAAGGTGGATTTGCCGCAACCTGAAGGTCCGATCAAAGCGCTCACGCGATTTTCTGGCATCGCCATCGAGGCACTTTTTATAGCCTGAAAGCGCCCGTAAAAAACGCTTAACTCTTCTACAGTAAGCTTCCCGGTGGTGAGCGGCTGCTCGGCGGCGTTTTTTAGGAACATCAAACGAACCGGGGTTGCGCCAGCGGTATGCGACAGATAAACGTTGCGCCGGCTCCCAGCAACGAATCGGCTCGGACGGAGCCGCCGTGCGCCTCGAGAATCTGCTTGGCAATCGCAAGCCCAAGTCCGCTACCTCCGGTTTCCCGGGCCCGCGAGCGGTCTACGACGTAAAAACGCTCGAACACATGCGGCAAATCGTTATATGGAATTCCAATCCCTGTGTCAATAACAGTCATCGTCGCAAAATCCTCATCGTGCTCTGCCCGTACGGTAATCTTCCCTTGCGCGGGAGTATGGCGCAATGCGTTGTCAATTAAATTCACAAGAACTTGCGATAAACGGTCGCGATCCGCTTCAAGCCAAACTGGTTCACGTGTATCCGCGCTAAGCTGGAGTTCCAACTGCTTGGCACGTTGCTCGAAAGTCACGAGTACCGATCGAATCGATTCTGCCAGATCAAAACGCTGGTAACGTAGGTGGAGTTGCCCAGCGCCAGCACGCGCGTGAGCAAGCAGATCGTTGACGAGCTGCACCATTCTGTCGACTTCGCTGCCGATTTTCGGCAGGAACATTTCTCGTGATTCCTGGTCGTTTGAGTCTAACACGGTCTCAAGCATCAACTTGATCGACGAGAGTGGCGTCCGCAGTTCGTGTGAAACGTTCGAGATGAATTCAGCGCGAGCGCGATCGAGCGCCACCGTTTCAGTTTGGTCGCTAACTAAGACTAACGCACCTCCATCATCCGATAGCGGATATGCGGAAACCGCGTAGGTGCTCTTTGTGTGGCGACCGGTAAGGAACAAAGGCACCATAGATTATTCTCAAGAACGCGCGTTGCTGACCCGCTGTTCCAGCTCTACCGACGGCACTGCTTCGATTATTGTTCGCCCTAGGATGCGCTCTGGATTAAAGCTAAAAATGTGTTCGGCGGCGCTGTTCGTAAATGTGATGCGACCGCGCGAATTTAAAAGAATAACGCCGAGCGGCAACGCGCGGACGAGACGGTCGAAGCGCCCGTCCGTCCCGTGCCGCTCGCGACTAGCGACGTCCACCCGCTCGTCTAAACCTTCGGATTCATTACGGTTGCGGTGCCGAAGGAAATAGCCGCCCATGGCGCCTGCAGCCGCTGCGAGTGCGATCAAGATTTCCGGAAGAATTCCTATTCCTTAAATATATAGCCGCGGCTGCGAACTGTCAGGATGTGGCGGGGATTGGTCGGGTCTGTTTCAATTTTTTCACGTAACCACCGAATGTGAACGCTAATGGTCTGTTGCTCGCCCTCAAAATCGTAGCCCCAAACCTTATCTAGCAGGGCCTGCCTGGTAACGACGCGCCCTCGATTCTCCATCAACGCTTGCAATAACCGAAATTCCTTTGGGGCTAATGTTACTTCTTTGCCGTCAACCTTTAGCGACTGTCGCGAAGGATCCAACACAATATTATCAACGGTGATCGCTTCTTCTCTCGCGCGTTCGGCATCCACGTTCCGACGTCGTAAACGCGCTTTAACCCGGGCTAAAAATTCATGCAAAGCAAAGGGTTTCGTGACATAGTCGTCTGCGCCCAATTCTAGGGCTAGCACCTTATCTATTTCCTGATCCTTGGCAGTCAGCATAATAATTGGAGACGCGCTGATTTTACGGATTTCGCGACACGCCTCTATTCCGTCAAGCACCGGGAGCATGATATCGAGCACGATGAGGTCCGGCTGTTCGCGTGCGACTACGGCGATTGCGCTGCGACCGTCACCGGCAGTGTAAACAACGTAACCACTGCGCTCTAAGTTATAGCGCAATGTCTGCAAAATTGCCGCCTCATCATCGACGACCAAGATCTTTTTGACCGTTTCGCCAATCGGCTTGGAAAACGTTCCTCGCGGCGACTTATTCTGTTGCAATGCGTTC
Organism: Vulcanimicrobiota bacterium; assembly: GCA_030945705.1. Classification (GTDB taxonomy): domain Bacteria; phylum Vulcanimicrobiota; class Vulcanimicrobiia; order Vulcanimicrobiales; family Vulcanimicrobiaceae; genus JALYZK01. The sequence goes on from JALYZK010000106.1 coordinate 3,075, forward strand.
GTATAAGGTAGCGACGGCCGTGTAATCTCGAGAGCCATTTCCTTGCGCGGAAGCTGCAGTGTACACCTGGTAAGCCAAACTCGAAGCCGGCAATGGCAATGTGAACGACCTCGCCGTATCTAGCGCCGCCGCCAGATCTTTTCTCAATAGATCCATCGCGAACCCGCGCTCGAATGAGCCGGCAAACCAGGTGGTTGGCAACCATTTTTCCAGTAAGTAGTTCGAGCCAGTAGCCGAAGCGATAACCTCGCGCACAACGCCTATGTCCGCGCCCGATCTTTTTGCGAATGTCAACGCCTCTGCATTAGCGATCATGATATTGGCAATTAAGATCTGGTTAACGAGCTTAACGGTTTCACCCATTCCAACTGGACCAACATGATGAGGAACGCCCATGGCGCGTAACACCGGTTCCATGCGGGCGAAATCAGCATCGCATGCACCCACCATCAACGTCAGAGTGCCTTCTTTGGCTCGAGCCGGTCCACCGCTTACGGGGGAATCCATGAAAAAATGGCCTTCCCGAGTAAGCCTCTCGGCAAACCGGCGTGAGGCCACCGGAGAAATCGTCGACATGTCGATGAAGTAGGTGGGCTTTTCTGCTCCTGCTAGCAAGCCTTGCTCGGCAAAAATCGCTTCTTCAACCTGTGGCGCATCGGGAACCATGGTAATGAGGACGTCGCTTTGTGCAGCAACCCCCGCCGGGTCGCGCGCTCGGCGCACCCCTTCTTTGCTTAACCGCTCGAGAGGTTCCGGATTGCGGTGCGCGCACGCAATAACCTCGAAGCCTGCTCGCCGCAAGCACTGCGCCATGGGTTCGCCCATGGCGCCCACGCCGACGATGCCTATCCGCAACCCAACCATTATCCGTGCTTTTGACCCAGACGTTTTGCGGCTCCTGTGCTCGCCAGAGGGGAGGCGGCGGCCCCTCGAAAAGCTCAAGGTGACGAAGGTTTTCTTATGATTGCCGCATTTCTAAGGCTCTCGCGACTCAAGTTTTTGACTGGAGGCTTAATCTGCGTCGCCTTCGGTGCATGCTTAGCCGCGTTTATAGCCGGCCATTGGGTGATACCCATCCTTGAATACCTGATTGCACAGATCACCGTGACGACGTTTCAACTGATGACGCATTATACCAACGATTATTTCGATCGAGAAGGCGACAAACTCACGACACAAACGGATTTTTCCGGCGGTAGCGGTGTGTTAAACACAGACCAATTCAGGGTTCATCATGCGCTGGTCGCTGCGGCAATTAGTGCAGGCGCCGCAAGTCTCGCGCTCGCTTCACTTGGACTCATGCATAAGACGCGGGCGCTTGAATTAGGAATCGCTATTGGATTGCTTGCGTATTCCTATTCTTCGCCGCCGTTTCGTCTGCTGGCACGCGGGATGGGAGAGCTTACCACCGCGTTCGTCGTGGCAGTTCTCGTGCCGCTCTTTGCCTTGCGGTGCGGAACGGAAGCTGCGCTCAGTAGTGCGGCAATTCTCAGCCTATTACCCGGCGCATGCGCGATGTTTATCATGATGCTGTGCGTTCAATATCCCGATCTCGAAGCTGATGCCGCCACCGGAAAACGAAATCTAGTCGTGCGCTTGGGACGAATCCAAGCGAATAAGCTGATCCGTGCCGCAGCGATTACGCTGTGCGTCTGCGTGCTAGGAGCGGTGATCGCTGGTGCGCCGTGGACATTGCTTGCCTTTTCCGGCTTAAGCGCACCGCTGCTCATAAGCGTCGTGCGCTTAGCGCAATTCGCAGACGGCGCATCTTTGCAACCAAATGCCCGGCTCGCCGCGGCTGGGGTAACTCTGTTTCTTATCACGATTGGCTTTAACACTCTGGCATACGCCGCGATGTTGTAGGGGCCATTCTCACATACCCAGAACGCCGCCATTCCCACAGATCTGGAGGTCGCATGCTAACGAGTGTTCGTCGCCCGACGTTTGAAGATATGGACCTCTCCGACGGCAAACGTTTGCATCGCATGATGTACGAAGCATGGGCCGGGACGCCCAATCCTCCTTATTGCCGGCGGAGTATGATCTCCAGAGCCACGAAGTCTTAAATAGGTACGGTCAATATCGAAACTCAAAGCGGCAGGGCAGCAAATCTCAAGGAAAGAGTAAACGCCGCGCTCGATACGGTTCGGCCTGGCATCCACATGGACGGAGGCGAAGTTTGGCTCATCAAGGTGGAGAACGGCATAGCCTTCGTACAAATGCTGGGAGCTTGCGGCGGGTGCGCCATGTCAAACGCAACCTTGAAGATGGCCATCGAACGCGTTGTGAGAGCGGAGTGCCCGGAAATTACTTCCGTCGAACAAATATAACTTAAAAGATAGCTACATTTTGGCCATTGTGGCGGCGCAGCGCGGGCAATACCACGTTATTTGGGCTTCCTCGCGTACCGGCAACATGTGTTCCCGGTTTCCACGACGGCCGCACCTGCCACAGATGAAAGTCTGCCCAGCCGGGACGCCCTTGGGTGTTTCGCGCTGCGTCGCAACATAGACAGTGCCGATGATAGCGGCAAAGATCACAAACGGCGCGATGGCAAAAAAGACGTTGATTTTATCCATTAACGTGCATAATTAAATTTTCCTGTAGCGCCAGCCTTTTCGTTAACTCTTCAGCAGGGTAGGTAATAATCTCGCCCATCGTCGGGTGAAGATGGGGAATATTGGCAATGTCAAAAACGCTGGCCTTGAAGTATAGCAGGGTCAGAGCCTCGTGAATGAGGTCTGCGGCTTCCCCGCCCACTATCGTGACCCCTAATATCCGGCCATCCCCCGCTGCAAGCACTTTGACGAAGCCCTCCGGAAGGTCAGCAGTGATTGCACGTCCGTGATTCCGGAACGGATAGGTGGCAACGTAACATGGAACGCCCCGCTCCTGGCATTGCCTTTCGCTCAAACCCGCTATGGCCGCTTCCGGCTGGGTGTAAACACCTCGCGCCTCTAGCAAGTCAAAATCAAGCGCTGTTTGTTGGTCAGAAAAAGCATTCTTCACCGCGAGCCTCCCGCCAAATTCGGCAAGGTGCACGAGAAGGCGCCTACCAACTACGTCGCCGGCTGCATATATGTTGGGATTCGAAGTCTGCAAAAACTCGTTGACGCCTACGCCATGTTTGTCCGCCTCGATACCAGCTCGATGGAAATCGAATCCCTCGGTATTTGGACGACGCGTCATTGCTAAAAAGAGAATCTCCGCTGAAAAAGATTCGCTGGCGCCGTTACGCTTAACCGAAATCATTCGTGCTCCGTTTACACGCGTGCAACGATCGAACGCCACATCCCTAACAACACGAACTCCGTCGGCCTCAAGTCCGGCCCGTATCGCCGCACCGACATCCACAT
>JALYZK010000101.1 GCA_030945705.1 Vulcanimicrobiota bacterium
CGCTGTGTCGAGTGCGGCGTGCCAGACGAGTGGGAAAAAGTAGTTCGCCGGTCGCACGACATCGGCGTGCGTGAGGCGCCCTAAAATCTCGCGCAACACGTCAGGCGCGTAACGCACATCGTCGTCAGCGACAACGATCGCTTCTGTAGCCTTTCGGACGCCGGTGGTAACATTGCCGACCTTTGGATTGGCAGTGAGGCAATCTGCGTCCGGTGCGATGTGCGTGGCGAAAAGATTCCAAGTGTTGTGATGGCGTGCAAAAATATCGGGTGCTGAATTATCCACCACAATAACGTCGACGATCGCGCTCAACTTTTGTAAATATTCGGTCAGCTCGCCTAATTCGGCGTCTGTTTCCTTCCTCAGGGGTAAGATGTACGTTGCTGCAAGCCGCTGCATTTAAGAAGATTTACCATGAGTCTTGAACGGGCATCGCCAACCATTTTCGGTCTTGCGTCCCGAATACTGGCGTGCTTCGGAACGTTCACCAAAGTCCGCGACTTCCGCATTGATATCACCCTGTAGCCTGAGCTCCCGGCGGCGAATCGTATCCCGGAGGCGCTCGAATTGTCCCTTTTTGCGCAAGTTGTCAAACTGATGGTGAGCGTTGAAGACCAGTGCCGGCCAGCGGAAGCGCCGGCTTTTGCGCGGACTAAGCGGATGAAGGCCAACCACGAAAAACGCCTTGCCTCCAAAACTAAACGAAAATTTTCGGTCGTAAGGATCCGCGCTGACACGTGCATCCCACGCATGATGCAAGCGGTCTTCGTCATGCAAACGTTGCAATTGTCCCCAAAGCGCCCGTTCAAAACTAAGGGGGCCTGCAGGCCGAGAACGCAAGAAGATCGCAACAAAGGTTGTGAAATCGCTCTGCATGCACTCTTGCTCGGCTAGAAATGTGTGCAGGTCACGGGCGAGTCCGGCGGTGGCAGCGACAGAGCCCAGCTTTGTGTACATTCCGAGGCGGTATTTTCCCGTCGCAACCGACCCTTTGGCTCCCAAACAGGCAAAACTTTCATCGTTTACAAAAGCCCGAAAGGCATCGTCAACTTTGGATGATGACGACCCAGGCACGAAGTAGGCGCTGTTGATTAGCGCAATACGGCCGCGATATGGATTTGCATACTCCTCTTGAACGTTAATGCAGCACCGCGCTCTGCCGGGTCAATCGTTTTATCGTGTCTTCAAGTGGTGGCAACATGTGTTCCCGCTCGGAGCCAACAGCTAAGTTGTGCGGGCGCACTGCGGTATAGTCCATTCCGCAAGCGGCCATGGTCGCATGCCGGATATCACAAACGCTCGCTGTTGCGCTAAAACCGCGAGGAAGTGGACCCAGTTGATCGAGAGGCCGTTGCCCAGATGCCACATCCCGCGTTCTTCATCAATCAACAAATCCAAAACCGCTTGCACGACATCGTCGACGAACACCGGCGAACACGTAAATCCGACGGGCGATGTATTTTTGCATTCAACCGACAAGATAAGCGCGACGATAATCACCCGCCATCACGCTGCTGCAGTGCATACCACGCTTGGTCCGTCTGCGTGAAGTAAGGCTCTTCAATGAAGAAACTCCGGAGTCCACGGCGAACCGGCGCAGGAGATGCTGCGGGCGCTGGTAGATGAAGTCCCAGCGCAGGTGGGAGAAGCAAGCTACATCGTAGTCAAAAGTGCCGAACACAGAGCCGATCCATCCTCCTTCTCGTCGTGATACAGGGGGAAAACGTGCAAGCCGGACGTTTCGTACCCCGCAAAGCTGCGGTAAAAACATTCTGGATGAATTGAGCTGCACCAAAGAAGTCCATAACACATCCCAAAGCATTTATGCTACCAGACGGTCGGTACTTACCGCTTTGTCGCTTGAAAGACGTTAGCGTGGATAACAACGGCGCCCCGACAATCGATTCTTTATCTCACGAGATACGGGCCAAGTTATCAGGAGTGGGCGAAACGCCAGTACACGTCTTCTTGGAGGGAACCTCCAGCACCGTGTTCGCGGAGGCCGCGGCTTTGGTCGCTGAAGCATCTACGAACAGCTTGCGCCTGCGCGCGGCTTACAGTGTGAAGACAAATCCGAGAGCTGAATTGCTCGCGCTAGCGCGCCAGAACGCATTTTGCGCCGAGGTCATCAGCCTTGAAGAGCTAGGCTGGGCAGCTCGCAACGGTTTCGCCACCGAAAGCATGATCTACAATGGACCTGGTCCGCTCAGCGGCCATGCCCAACCAGTTCACGTTGCATTCGCAGATTCGATCGTCGCCTTTAAATCTTATGCGCAGAAGAGAGTCGCTAGCGTTGTAGGTATACGGCTGCGCCCGGGGGGCATTGTTTCACGCTTCGGCGTCGCACGCGAAGAGTTTGACGATCTCATTAGTTGTGCGGCGGAGTTTTCCGGAGCAATCGACCTCGGTGTATCTTTCCACGTACGACCTGAAGACTATGCGGGACAGACGTGGCAAGAAATTACTCGCAACGTTATTGAATCGGCGAACGAGATGGAACACCGCTGCGGGTGTTGCATTACGGTGCTGGATCTTGGAGGCGGCTGGACGCCCGATTCATTCAGACATGCGCTGAGGAGGGAAGTGCCCCAAGCGTTGCGCGCCGTGCGCTCATTCTTGCCGCACGTGCGAGAAGTTTTTTTAGAGCCGGGACAAGCGTTGGCAACTCCCTGCGTTGTGCTGTATTCCCGCGTCATCGAGATTCGGAAGCGCAAAACAGGAGCAATCGACGCGGTGATTGACGCTAGCATTAACGATGCTCCGCACATCGCTGCCTACGCGCACCGGATTTTAGCCAGCGCAGACGAGTCGTTCAGCCAATTAAGTTTCGGGGAAGATCGTATTTTAGGTTCCACCTGCCTGGAGTACGATATCTTAGCGCCGAAGATTGCGCTGCCGCCGAACTTGCAGGTCGGCGATCGTATCGCTATCGCTGATTGCGGGTCATATGATTCCAGCATGGCATTCACGTTCGCGCGCGGCGCCGCCCCGAAGAATACGTACGGTTCTCTCGATCAAACCCCCCGGGAAGCTACTACTAAAAATTGAGGGGGAACCCCCCGCCGGTGGCTAAGTAGGAGCAACCAAGATTTCTGGAGGGAGCCAGCAGCCCTGAAGAGCAAGACGCAAGCCGATGTCACAAAGTTATCTGCCAATGTCTCAAAGACCGTTGCAGAGCGTTTGCGGCGTGTCGCTTTTGAAGGACGGATAAGCGAAAGTTCCATTATCGAGCTGGCCCTCGCGAGGCTCTTTACGGAACACCACAGCGACGAATTGCTTGTGAGCGTCTTGCAAAAAGGCGGTGCCACGCTTCGCCGCAAGGAGCAACAGCCGAGCTAATTCGCATTTTTGGCATCTGATCTGCGCGGACTACGCGTCGCACTTCTCGCACCAATTTCATTCCCTACGCCGCCTCCCGGGTATGGCCCTTGGGAGCAAATAGCGAGCAATATCGCAGAGGGGATGATCCGTCGAGGCTTAGACGTGACACTGTTTGCGACGGGGAACTCACAGACGGCCGGCAGATTACGCTCGGTCGTTCCTGTAGGCTTAGAACAGGACCGCGCGCTCAACGATGAAGTATTTAGCGCGCTGCACATTGGAGCGATGTTCGAAGCGGCAGCCGACTTCGATCTCATCCACAACAACTTCGACTGGAAGCCCATGACCTACGCGCTGGGCTCTAGTGCTCCCGCTATGATCACAACGATTCACGGTTTTTCGAGCCCCCAGATTCTGGCCGCGTATTATGCGTGCGCTAAACGCAGCTTCTTTTGTTCCATCAGCAATGCAGATCGGGATCCTGGCCTCTCATACGTAGGCACAACATATAACGGGATCGATCCAGCGGAATTCCGGTTCCATAATAAAGCGGGCGATTATCTGGTATTCTTGGGACGCTTTCACCCTGAAAAAGGGACGCATCTTGCGATCGAAATTGCAAAACGAAGTGGCGTTCCCTTAAAGATTGCCGCCATACCGCAGGACGAGCGCTACTTTAGAACTCAGGTGCAACCACACATTGACGGGGACCGGGTCCAATTCTTGGGAGCGGTGCAGCGAGACGCGCGCAACGATCTCTTAAGTAATGCACTCGGGCTGGTGCACATGACGACGCGACCGGAACGATTTGGACTCGCGATGATTGAAGCGATGGCGTGTGGTACGCCCGTACTAGGCGCAAACATGGGTTCTATCCCCGAGATCGTCGTGGATGGCGAAACGGGTTTCCTTTGCGACGACGTAGAGTCGGCAGTTCGACGCGTTCCGCAGTTGGCAACGCTAGACCGGCAAGCTTGCCGAAAACGAGTGGAACGCGAGTTCAGTATCGAGCGAATGGTAGATCGTTATCTGGATGCGTATCGCATCGTACTCGCGACGAAGAAACCGCCGGATCCCACGGCGGAGCAGCTTGCCGCCCGGGCTCACGACTGGTGGGATCGGCCTATGGCTTATACGGACATGCCGGCAAAACCATCCAGTTTATTTCCAGGAAAGTAAGCCGAGTGCGTCTTTTGCTTGGCGCTCACCCTGTTCAAGGTCGTTAGTGAGTAGAGTGAAGTGCCCCATTTTCCGACGCGAGATCGCCTGTCTTTTGCCGTACATGTGAAGCACAATCGAAGGATCGCTTAGCAGCGCATCAATGCCCATCAGCTGATTGCCGGTTCCTTCTCCTAAAATGTTCATCATGACCGCGCCGCTAAACACCTTCGGTTCGGCAAGCGGCAATGCGCAAATCGCCCGAACATGCTGTTCGTATTGCGAACAGCGCGTGGCGTCTATGGTATAGTGACCGCTATTATGCGGACGGGGCGCGATTTCGTTAACGAGCAATCTATCATCGTCCGTAAGAAATAACTCAACACAAAACGTTCCGACGATGCCTAACTCTACTGCGATTTTCTTCCCGATGGCGCCCGCTGCACGAGCAACGTCACGATCAACGTGTGCGGGAGCGATTGCCATTTTGAGTATGCCCCGATCGTGTACGTTCTCGCTGACCGGGTAGCTGACAACCTCGTTTTTCGCATTACGGGTACAGATAATCCCCAACTCCTTAACAAAAGCAATGTGCCGTTCAAAAATGAGAGGTTGGCCTTTGCCTTCAGCGAACGCGTTTCGGGCCGTCTCTGCGTCCTCAACGAGCCACTGACCCTTGCCATCATAGCCACCGACTATGGTTTTCATAACTGCGGGGAAACCTACTTCGCTTTGGGCGATGCTGATATCCGCAACACTGTCAATGCGGGCAAACGGGGTAACTGGAATCCCACAATCGCGGACAAAAGTTTTTTCGAGAATCCGATTTTGGGTAATTCGCAGCACATCGCTATTGGGTGCAACGCGGTACCCGTCACGTTCGAGTGCTTGCACCGCACGAATTGAAATGCTTTCAAATTCGTAAGTTACAATATCGGTGCGCTGCCCAAGTTTGTTGACGGCTTCCAAGTCATCGTATGATGCAACGATCTGTTCATCCGAGACCTGGCCGCAGGGAGAA
>JALYZK010000108.1 GCA_030945705.1 Vulcanimicrobiota bacterium
GTCATGCATGCTCGGATGCTCGCGTTTGCCGGCCGCGCACACCTTGGATTGCAGACACTGCGGGCAATGACAATAGGGGCATTCTCCGACAATCCGCTTCCGTCGTGTTACGTCCAACTCGCGGAAGCCGAGATCAGCGATATGCTTGGCGACTACGCGGGCGCCGCCGTATCGGCAACCAACTCCGCATTGGGGTATCAAGAGGCGGGAAGCGAGCGCGGTTTTCGTATGGCCATGGTGATGCTTGCAGTGGTTCAGGAAGATCTCGGTAATCGTGTTCTAGCGATTCAAAGCGCAAGGCAAGCCTTGGAGCCGCTTGCAAACATGAATCCGCATTTCTTAATGGCTGGCCTCTCGTGCTTAGCTCGGCTTACCGGGAAACGCGCCCATCGCGATGCGGTCAAAGAGATCCGGGCGCTGATTACAACTTGACCAGCTGAGTTCTGGGCCCTCCCTTCCTCACGGCGCATGAGACGATTAAAAGGATGCCTCTCGGATGGGGCGCGAACAGTGAGGAGTGCAATTATGGGACAGAGCGAGGCAATCGCGACGGATTCGCTGACTTTGCCGGTGTGCGCCAATTTCCTTATCGCCCCCACAAGCCATGCGCTGGTCTTTGCGCCTGACACTCCGCAGAATGATCGGCTTCAAAGGCTAACTCAACGCTAATGTCAGTGATCGCGCTAAAGACACCGGATGAAAAGATCGCGCTGCGTCACCTATTGCACGATCTTGACAATCCCAACAAGTTAGAAAAGAATTATTTAACAAGGCAATATTTCTCGAAATCACCGGAACTCGCTGAAGGGGTTCGGTTACGAAGTATAGTGCTAGCCGCCGTTAGCACTTTACTACAGCCCGACGCGAAACAAAGTTTAAAACATTGCACGCGTCAACACGCCATCATTACTAAATATGACATTGAAGGAACATCGCGTGATGTGCTAACCTCGGAATTGAAGATTGGCGTAAGAAAATTCTATTACGAGCGACGAACCGGCCTAAATAGATTACTTGACATGCTCAAAAAACAATCTGTAACGCTAACGCGTGTCGAGGATCTCCCAAGCACGTTTTACACGACGTTGGATTATGCCGCATCCTTGCAAGAACTTGGAGAGTTTGATAAAGCAATACACATACTGCGAGGCCTTGCTCGAAGCGCGAATCATAGAATCGATCGACCAATAGCACAAAGTAAACTAATTCATGTTTTGTGTGACTGTGGCCGTATCGGCGAAGCTGTTTCCATTTTAAGTGAACTGCGCTCAACTGTTAACTCTGAGTCGTTAAGCGAGCCCGATATTCTTTTGCTCAAAGCAAACTGTGCGTTCGCCACTCTAGCGCCGGCCTACGCTACAGGCAAGATCAGCGATGCTTTGTGCATAGCATTGGAAGCCCGTTCTGCGTTATTTGATTTGCAGCGTGTTAGTGATATGCGGACATCGTTGCTTTTTCAGCTTGTCCCGCGTTATCTTGGAGATATTCAGACCTTACTGGGCGACGCTGCGCAGGCTGTCCGAAGCTTCCAAGAGGCACTGTCCGCATCCAACCGTTGCGATCGACCTTCAAACGTTTTGTTTGCGGACGTCTTATCAGGGTTGGCTTGGGCCTATGCAAATATCCCTGGAAAGATCGGTTTAGCGCGGGAAACGAACGGCCGAGCGCTCGACGTTGCGAATCGATATGGCGCCTTTAAGGTAGTTGCGCAAGCCCAAGTAAACTACTGCCTCTTCGATTATTGGCGCGGCGATTTCCAAAACGCGCTTAGACACATCGGGACCGCACACTCGATAGCTGGTCTAGTGCATGATGATTTTACTTCCAAGCACATTTCTCTGTTGTATGCCCGTATTGCAGCCGCGAATGGCCGGTTTCAGCTTGGCTTCAGTCTACTCCGCAACGCTCGCGCCGCCCTCGCTCCTGGTACATACATGATGTTCTTTTCCCAATTAGTAGAAGCACAGATTTTAGCCTGGTCAGGTTCGTACGCGGCGGCCCTGGAAACCGCGCGCATTGTGGTAAGGGCCGCCGGGAACCTGGGCAACACATGCATCACGGGGCTGGCCAAATTGTTGATTGCTCAGATCGAAGAACGACTCGGTAATCTGCGGTCAGCTCGCGAAGCCATCGTTGTAGCAATTGTTGCATTGGAAAAGTCTGCTGCTCCGTACTCCTTAGGACAAGCCTACTTGTGCTCGGGACGGCTTACGAGGAATGTGAACCATAAACGCCTCGCGCGCGACTTGCAGCTTGAACTGGCGCAGTAAGCCTGGCAATCGTCAGAAATGTGCAATTTTGTATGCAATTACTTTTTGTGGAAAGGAGCCTAGTAGGTGCCTAGCAATCAAAGCTTAGTAAGTTAGGACTGCGCTGAGGAGAAACAGAATGCTACTGCCGCACAATAGCTCATTTCGAAAGCCAAATCGTGGCGAGAAAAAGAACTTTGCTACGATTTTTTTATTTGTCAGCTGCTTGTTGAGCGCTGGCAGCATTTCGGTCACCCCGGCCCTGGCAGATCACGGATTGCCCGCACAGCCTCGCGCAAAAGTTGTCTACCGTTTCGGTTTACCAAACGGGAAACGGGCGACGATATTTAACAATGGCGTTGCACAAGTGGTCACCAAAACGGGACGTCCTCAGGTGAGAAAACTTTATCCTGTCGCGCTTTCGTACGATGACGTCTCACCGAGCAGCAGCCTGCCCGACAGGTCACAGATTTTGCGGGACCTCACGAAGCCGCAAACAAGTCACCCGTTCGTCGAAGGGCGCGTCGTCGTAGTGTTTCGCAGCGGCGTGAGCCCGAGCAGGGATTCAGCCAAGGTATCGGCCGCGAAACTTCGGGCATTGAGGATTCAGCCAGGTGCGAGAATTCCAAGCTACACAAACGACGCGGGCACAAACGCACTGCTGGCGATGATGGGTGTGGCGAAGACCGACCGTGTCTTTCAAAAAATTAGTCGATCGGCGCTTTCGGCAATGTCCACGAATGTGAGAGGTCCACGACCGGGTCAGACTTTAAATTTGGCGAATGTGTATCGTTTGCACGTCACGTCAATGTCCGTGCACGATGCGGTTGCAGCGCTTTCAAAGTCATCTTCCGTCGTGTACGCATCGCCGGATTGGCTCGTGGGGAGCATGCGAAGCCGGAGCATTCCCCTGGCATCTGACTCAGTGAAAACCCCAAATCGAATGAGGATTGCGGCAACAACTCCGAGACTTACAAGTAATGGCTCGTCGCGCATGAGTGTAGAGCCCCAAAATTATGCACTAGCAACGAGCGCGCAAAGCCTGCTAAATAGTCCGAGCACAAACGCGGCAGCTGCTTTCGATGAAATAAGACAACGGTATCACGAGTTGCCCGGGCAAGGGGAAATTATCACGAACGTTTCAATCGGGGATTTGGACGATGCCAGCGCCGCGGTAAACGCCAATGACCCTTGCAACGCCTATGTTACTGGTGGGGGCCCGGGCCCGACAACAATCATGATGAACGGCCAGCGCTACATTGATTGGCCCTCAATGCCGCTCATTGCGGCCTATTCATCGGATGCAAACGGCAATGTGAGCGGAACTGAGGAGGTTTGTGGGCAGGATCCGCAGCTAGGCGAAGTAGGCCTCGATTTTTCGATGATGGCTCCCCTGCCGCATGACCGCCAGCGCGCAGGCGCAACCGGATCAGGCCTTACAGATTTATTGGGCATTGCGCCGGGCGCAACCTATCGCCTCGTCGTGCCACGCTTTGAAAACAACCTGGGGGTCGTGGATAATTCAAGCACTGACATCGACGCAGCGTTGCTGGGTGCAGCCTTGCAAAATCCTCGCCCGAATGTGATAACCGCCAGTCTTGGTTTCGGACTTGATGCTTTTGGCTTCCCCAGCCGTTACCTCGAAGAGGATCCATTAGCTGAAGCTATTATTTCTTCGATCGTCCATAACTACAACATCGCGGTTTGCATCTCTTCTAACGACGGCACGCGAACGTTCACCAACGCTGCAATAGGGCCGTCTGGCGGAAGCGCGCCGACGGAGCGAATCGCTCAAGGGATGAATCCTACCGATCTCAATGATGTGAGTTTTTCCACTGCGCCTTCGCGGGTCTTCGACAGTGGTTCGATCGACGTCGGTGGCACGACGTTGGATGATATTTTTGCCGCTGCCCCGCAAAACCCTGAATTTCGGCGTCTTTCTTCGCAACACGCCTTTGCCGAAACACGTTGGACCGGCTTTACTGATTTTTCGAGCGGTTTTGGATCGCGCGTCAATGTGTCAGCGCCTTCCGACAATGTGCTTTCGTTTTCCCACCCATATGGAGGAGCGGCCAACGCAGTTGACGTTAGTCTCGGCGGAGGGACCTCTGCGTCCGCGCCCGAGGTGGCGGCAGCGGCGGCGGTCGCACTACAGGTAGCCCGTCTTACCGGGCATCCGTTCCGCAGTGCCTCCGATGTCCGCGACTTTCTCGCGCGGACGGGAACAAATGTGCCACGTGTGCCAC
>JALYZK010000114.1 GCA_030945705.1 Vulcanimicrobiota bacterium
GTCGTCGGATTTGCATCTACCCCGCAGCGACGGTCGTCGGCCGTTCGTTCTTAGGGTGCCAAGCCGCCGATAAAGGTTTCCATTTCGCGTACAACTTGTTCGAGGTTTGAGATGAAGACATTGTGATCGGCATGGTTTAGCCGAACGATATGGGCTTGCGGAACGCCACTGGCAAAATCGGTGACGATGTCCGTCATGTCGAGCACCCTCAGCAGCTGCGACCGCGGCGGATCCCCCGGGAATTATTTGGCTCATATCGTGCGGGACTGCGAAGATTGCCAGTACCGGTACCGGGATGTGCGTATACCTTTGCTCGGCCCTTATAATTGCGCTACTAACGGGTTCCATCTCAGAGAGAGGCGACAGCGGTTCGAGGGGCTGAAGGGGGGGAAGCGCTGCGAGCTGTTTTTGGTAGGCGGCGAGCGATTTTTGAAATGCGGGTAAGGTCGTTTGCAGCATGTCATCCACGAGCGGTTTTTGGGCCGGGCCATCTGTTGAAACCATCCGGGCTAGCTTGCGCCGGAGTTCTGCTGCGTCAACCTCGTAGCTGGGATGTGCAGCGGAGTAGTACGCGTACCCGTAGGCGGCGTCCAAATAGATGACTGCGGCGATGCGCTGCGGGTAGCGGCTAGCGACCGAACTCAACTCTTCTCCCGCAATTGAGGCGCCGGCAAGAATCGGTTTTTGAAGTTTCAGCGCGTCGAGCACCGCGACGACGTCATCCCCGAGTCGATCGGCCGAGTAATTTTCAACGTTTGTCGGATCGGGGGTGCTGGAGAGCCCAAATCCGCGGCGCGTAATCCCGTACACGTGATACTTTGCGATCAACTTTTGTGCAAGCGAGAAGAAGAAGTGACCGGTGCCTCCTAGGCCGGTCAAAAGGACGAGGGGTCGGCCATTCCCACCCCAATCGAACGTTTCGACTTTTACGCCGTTTTGCACCGTAATAAACCGGCTCCGCACCGGCGGCGGAACCTTCCATGCTGTCGCCGGCGTAACGCGTTGGAAGTTCAGCGGATAACTCGAACCGTCGGGGGTACTCCAGTGACCCATAAGCGAGTTGCCGTCCGCGCTGACCTTCGCATCGTAGACGCGATGAAAATCCGGCCATTCGCTCGTATTGCTGTCGATGGTGAGCTTGAGATCACTTCCAACCAGTGTCGAGCTCTTTACGAGTATCGGAACGTCGTTATAATCGATGCTGTAGATCGCCGCACCGAGCGCCCCCGAACGCGTTCGCGTGATTTTCAAGACGCGCCGGACTGGGGCCGGTCGGCTTGACACGGTAAGCGTTCCCTGCCATACGCCTACAAGGTCGGTTGCGGCAGGCGCTGTGGTGATACTCGCCCCGTCGAGTGATGCGATAAAGCATAACGACAGTAACCAGATTCTCATCTGGAGCGTATTCAGATGCACTGATTCGAACTCCCTTAGGATTGACACGCCGCGGGTCGGGCGGTTCCTCCGGAGCTCTACTGGCCCATCGTCAAATACCGAAGAAAGGCTTTCTTCGCTGGCGTGGGTACCGCATTTTTTTTGCAGCGAGGGCATAGGGGTGGGAGTTCGTCGATGGTAAATTTCTCATCTCCGACCTCGTTTCAACTATTTTTTGCACCGTCTGCGCGCTATGCGTTTGATCAAACTTGCCGGAAGGCCCTTTTGTAAACGTGGGCAACATTTCTTGGTATGCATCGGCGATGGTGCTGATGGGCAGGAAGAAGCGTTGCCAATAAGCACTGCGCCGAGAAGAAGGTTGCTAGTTCCATTGATTTCCTTCTGTAAAGCAACGTACGTTCTTCTGACCGCTGGATACGCCGGGTCGCGTCGAAGCCATAAAATCGCTCCGGGGACGTAAAACGGAGGATATGAATCCGCGCCTGCTACACATGGCTACGCTGCTAGGCTTATTCTTAATGAGTTCTTAAGTAGTGTAACTCCGCCTCTGTCGCGGTCCGAGATTAGAAAGAGCACAAACAAGGATGGCAAGAGTTGTTTCTTTAGTCTGCTTCATATCCGTTTTACTAGTTTGCTGCAGTCCGGCAGTAGCCGAGTCTGGTAAAACCACGTACACAGTTCCCCGACAGATGCGCTGGATTCCCGACAAAACAAGAGGCATACCTCTAGGCTCGTATTATGCAAACCTTCGTGGCAAAGATAGCGACAAGTGCGGGCAACTTGTGCGAGTCAGTTCCCGAACGGGTTCGCCTATCCATGGCACGTCAACCATAACTATTCCCTCTACAGCGTGCAAAAGGGGACCCTCGTTATCGGCCTTGATCGGAATCACCTGAAGTCGGCCGAACGAGTGCTCCCTGCGGGGTCCGTAATCCAGGTCCTCAGACGGAACCGCATTACGGTCGTGCGGTAGGCGAAACGATTTTCGATGTGTATACCATTTGTACTTCGAAATAGCGATGTGATTCGTTGGTTTAGTTAGAAGAGTAGATGGAATCACCAGTCGAGCCCTAAGCAGTTGCGATTCCATTTTCACACGCATTGAGGTGTTATGTTAAACCGGCCCCAAGGAATGTCGCCGACCGAATGGCGCATCACGTACGCCCTCAAAGTCGTCGGCCTGATCGTTCTCTTATCGCTCGTATTCTTGAAGATACTGGAGTTTTTGGGCCACGTTCGCACCGTCGCCATCATCTTCATCGGAGCAATCTTTTTCGCGTACATCGTCTATCCACTTGTGAAGAGGCTGAACGAACGCTTACCCCTGTGGGCATCTCTTCTGGTGACGTACCTGTTCATCGCGCTGCTTTTGGGTAGTGCTATCGCTTTTGTTGTCCCGGCTCTTACCGAAAACACCAAGCAACTTGTCGCCGACACTCCCACTTTGGTGAACGCTGCCCGAGCGGAACTCGCTAACCCAACGAATCCAATCGTCGGCCGGCTTCCCAGAAAGACCCGAAGCACTCTATATAATCTGCCAGGCCAGCTCGGTGCGCTCTTGCAAGAATACGGAGCGCGAACCGCTGAAGGGTTCTTGAAGATCGTTGTTTCTACGATCACGATCCTGGCGCTGTTCATTATCATTCCGGTCTTCGCGGCTTATTTGCTCATCGATGCTGAGAACTTAAAGCGTCTTCTACTGGGCAATTTGCCGGAGCGCGCTCGTCCGAAAACCCTTGCCATCATTGCAGATCTTGATAAAGTGATTGGGGGCTTTATTCGCGGGCAATTGATCGTCGCGGCGATTGTCGGCGTCCTGATTACGATAATGCTTTTGATCTTGCACGTGAAATATGCGATTCTCATCGGGGTAATCGCAGGCATTCTCGAAATAATTCCGTACATCGGAGCTTTCGCCGGAGCAATACCGGCGATCCTCATTGCATTTTTCACCAACGGCTGGCAAAACGCCCTATTAGTTGCGCTGGGTTTTATCGTTATCAATCAACTGGAGGGCCATGTCATCGCCCCGAATATAGTCAGCGGAAGCGTCGGGCTTTCACCCTTTGTGGTTTTGTTGGCGTTGTTGACTGGAGCAGAACTGCTGGGGGTTCCCGGGATGCTGATCGCGGTGCCTGTGGCGGGAATAATACGAGTCATCGCGGACAACTTCCTCAATCGCAAAGCGAGTCCCGAAGAAGCCCGACCTGCGCTAGAGGGTCCCACGTCGCGTACGTGATCAGCGCAGAGTTCTTGGATTCTCGATTTGCAGCCCATCTACGTTGACGTAGGTTCCACGTGAGCGGGGTTCGTGCGAGCCCGCGACTACGATCGCCGCGGCATGCACCCCGTCGGACAAGAACGGACTCGTATACACCAGGGCGTGGGTATGTTTTTTAGGCGAGTAAAAACTGATGAGCGTGGTCGGCGCGCCAACGACTGAGAGGACGCCGTCGCCTCCCTTCGGGCCCGTCACCCCGTATATGCGAAAGCGATTTCCCGAAAAGATGAAACTGAGGCTGTCGCCCGTGTGGAAGCTCCGTGCACTCGTTCCGCGAAAGCGTCCGTCGCGCCGGCCATGCACGATCTCCCACCGCCCATTAAAGTTTTCGTCGAACGCTTGGGTCCGGCCCGTGACCGTGACGGCTAATACCGGAGGCGTTGCGGTCGCGGTTGGTGGTGACGTGACGGCATGCTTGCAGGCGCTGACGGACAATATTACCGCTATGACCGGGCACCAGCGGAGCGTCGACACTACGAGGACAAGCTATATAGTTTCTTCAAATCATCCATAACCGCGGTGAGCACAACGTGAAAATTTGCATTGACTTTAGGACCGTAGGTCGCATCAGCGTTAACTTGTTGCATCAATGCAACATGCATCGGGCGCGAAAGAAGATGCTCGAGCATATACCCGACGTCGAAACGGCCATCCGGCATCACTCCTGCCTGGCGCAGTGATGCTGAAAGCATCGAGCCGTTGTGCGTCAAGGCCGGTGAGGGCGCGGGCAAATCAATTTTTTTCTCCGTTACGATGGTCACCGCACGGCTGACGAATGTATCGAAGGTGGAGGCGAATTGTCCAACCCGCGCTTTTCCAAAACGGCGGGTCAGACTTTTAAGTTCTGCGGGCGTATGAGAACCTGCTAACACGCCTAAGAGCGTGGTGGCATGGAATGTCGTTGCGCCGCCTCCTGCCGCGATCATCGCGGAGGTGAGCGCTAGGTCGGGCTTACCGGTGTATCGGCCATGGCTGTCCATGCTATGTGCGTTGAGGTGATGGTGGGGGGTCGCCCCGATCATAAGGATAGCGGTGACAATGGCGGTGGCTTGATAAAGCTTATTATGCATAAGGGATGGTTTGCTTGGGCTGCCCTTACTGCTCCTGCCCAAACAGCATTCCGCCCGGCCGTTCTCATGGTGAGGCCTCGACGACCCGGCCGTCTCTTCAGAGGCGGAGCGACCTCAGGAGGTTTGCCAGATCCGGACTGGAGACCGCTACGAGCCTGAAGAACTTAGTATCGGTGGTGTTGCTTGATTCGCGGATGTCGCTGTCTGGATTTGCGACTCCAAAGTCGGCGCAGTTAGATTGAACGACGCGGTGCCGCAGTACTGCCGTTGCAATCAATCGGAGCATGCATATGTTTGAACCGACGGTTGGGTGGGATTCAAACGGCATCGAGCAGCGACGGCGACGCGACTTGGCCTCATTCGCGCTCATCTTCGCAAGGAAGCCATCGACTTTGTTCGCGCGAACAAACTATCATACGCTATCCGTTGCGCAGTTACGCCTTACCGCCGCGCGGTAGTTTGTAAGGTCGCGTTCTGACGATGTCCGAAGGCGGTTCAACTATCCGATCACAGTGGAGGTTAGCGCAGCATTGCCGGAACCGGCTGCCCCACCGATATCCTCACCGAGTGGCTGTTTCCCGAAACCGGCAAAAGCATCACGGTAAAGGTCACTAGCGTAAGGCGCTAGTAGCGGCGTCAAAGCACTTGAAGCTTGGCGACCGAGGCCCCTGTAACGCCGGTTTTCGGGCCAAATGAAACGGCGCTGCCGATAAAAGGAACGGAGATGCAGCGATTACGGCCCGCCCTCTTCGCGTGATATAATGCCGCATCTGCTGCTTTTAACAACTCGGCAACGCCGGCCGAAGCGAAGTCGTCGGTCGAGGTAATCCCGATGCTCACGGAAACGGTACTGTTGCTGCTGACCCCCTCATGCGGAATGCCCAAAGCCTGGATATCGGTGCGAAGTCTTTCGGCAACCGAAACCGCGGCCGCGAGTGCCGTTTCAGGCAGCAAAGCTACGAATTCTTCGCCGCCTAGTCGCGCAACGCAATCCGTTGCACGCGCGACGCATCTGCGCAACGCCTCCGAGATCCTTTTAAGGCATTCATCACCTTGTGCGTGTCCGTAATGATCGTTGTATTTTTTGAAGCGATCGACGTCTATCATGAATATCGAAGCCCCGGAACGGCGCCGTTGCGCGTGATTTAACGCGATTTGACAATTGAATTGAAAAGCCCGACGGTTGGCGAGTCCTGTAAGCTCATCGACGTTGGCGGAATTCGAGATGCGGCCATACAGAGCGTGAACGTCATTTAATAGCATCACGAGGACGACCGACGCCGTAGTCAGTGTTTCAACTTTTGCCAGATACCACCCCAGGGTGAATCTGCCGGCCGCTGTCGCATTAAGGGTCGCATCTAAGCCGCTAACGATCAGGGCGACCATGATCCACAACTCAAAAGCTTGCTTAGCCCGGGTTGTATAGTACAGACGGCCTGCGACAGCGAAGCACACTAGTGCGACTAACGGAGCGATGCCTGAGGTGAAAAGAGGCGCAAAGGAATTGCCGCCAATGAGTATTGGAAGATGATTACGCTCTACTACTGCGACGATGATACAGGCGACTGCGGACCAGAAAGCTGCGTGCAGCCCGCAGCGCAGTAAGCGCGAGGCTTGCGACTGAGCGGAGATTTGCATGCAGAGCGTCGGGTCTATGAATGTGTAGACGAACACTGTAAGCGCGAAAGCCAAATGCCATATGGTCCAAAACCAGATCGCTAGCTGGTGCCATGAGGTGCTGCTCGTCAGCACTCCAGGAAAGCTAAAGACGTACGCTAAAATTAAGGTTCCGGTAAGCAAGTACGCCGCGCCGATAGGAAGAAACGGCAAGAAGCCCGTGGCTCGAAAGCGAGCGAGTAAAAGCAGACCCGTTAACAGTTCGGCGACCAGGCAGACCGTCATCAACATGGGTATGAACCAGGCCAAGTG
>JALYZK010000117.1 GCA_030945705.1 Vulcanimicrobiota bacterium
GGCTACGCCTCGTCCGCAATGATTGCGACCTCATCGGAAGCCGCGCGAGTTTGCCCGATTTTGACTTCGACCCGCTCGCTACGGCTGGTTGGAATGAAACGCCCTACGTAATCCCCTTGCACCGGAATTTCGCGCAAACCGCGATCGATGAGTACGCATAAGCGAATTGCGGATGGGCGTCCGAGATCGGTTACCGCATCTAGAGCCGAGCGGACGGTTCGGCCCGTGTAGAGTACATCGTCGACGATAACGACGGTTTTCTCGTTGATGTCGCTGGGGATGGACGACTCCGGAAGATTGTGCGCGACGTCATCATCCCGGTAGAGATTGATGTTTAGAAAACCAACCTGCGGCGGGCGTCCCGAAATATCATTGATTTTTTGGGTTATCCGATGCGCGAGCGTCTCGCCGCCACGCCGCACGGCGATGATGTACAGCGCCTGTTGCGCATCTTGGGGTTCAACAATCTGATGCGCCAAGCGGGCAATGACCCGTTCGATCTCGTCGGCGTTCATCAAGAGGCGGCGGTGTAATGAACGCGGCGCGCTCACTCCTTTGCCTGTATCTGGGCCAACTCCGCAGTGACGCGTGTCAACTCGTTCCGGTAATTTTGCAACTTAGCGCGCTCTTTCGCGACCGTTTCGGGAGCCGCCCGCTCAACGAACCCCCGGTTTGAGAGCTTCTTTTCCGCACGCTGGATCTCGTTGCGGACTTCTTCCTCCCGGACGCTGTATCGTTGCAACATCAGCTCCCGGGGAGCCTCCGCCCTCACGACGTCAAGTGCATCCTCAACGGTGTCGTAGGTACCGTCGCATCCGAGCGGCGTTCCGTGCGTGTAAAGCGCCAGCAGGTTCGTTACATCGGGCGGCACGGCTTGCGGCACCCGTATGGGCAGCACAGCTTTGGGTGCCATGGACATCTCGGCGCGAACGTTGCGAATACGTTCGACGGCGCGACGCAGCGCTTCAAACTGTGCGCTTTCGCGCTCGAACGACGGAATCTCCAGTGCGTCGGGCCAGGAAGCAGTCATGATGCTTAGGCCATCATGCGGCAGCGCAAGCCAAACTTCTTCTGTGATGAATGGTTCAATTGGATGCAAGAGGCGCATCGCGGTATTGAGGACATATGGCAATACGGCGCTGCGCGAAGCCGAGGGCTCTTTGGTCGCCTCAACGTACCAATCGCAGAATTCGTACCAGATAAACTTCCATAGGGTCTCGGCTACCGTGCCAAAATCATAAGCGTCGAGCCCTTTGGTTGCGTCTTCGACCGTCGCGCGCAAACGGGTAAGGATCCACTTATCCGCTAGGCTGAGCGCACCATGCGAAGGCAACGTCGTCGCTTGCGCTAAGCCCTCGGGAAGAGACAAAACGTAACGCGTCGCGTTCCAGATCTTATTATTGAAATTTCGTGATTCTTCGCAACGGGACTCCTGAAAACGGACTTCTTGGCCTTCTAAACGCATCTGCCGCATCGTTCCCATGCGAAAGCCGTCGGCGCCGTACTTATCCACCATCGCAAGCGGATCGATTACGTTGCGCACCGACTTGCTCATTTTGTTGCCTTGCGCATCGAAGACCAACGGTGCGATGAAGACCTCTGTAAACGGTATTTGCTCCATGAACTTTAACCCGAGCATCACCATACGGGCGACCCACAGGAAAATGATATCGCCTCCGGTGACGAGCACTTGCGCGGGATACCAGTGTTGCAGTTCCGGCGTCTGTGCGGGCCAACCCAGAATGGAAAACGGCCACAAGCCGCTTGAAAACCAGGTATCGAGGGTATCGGGGTCCCGCCGCAACTCTTCGGTCCCATACCGCGAGCGCGCGACGTTGCGCGCTTCTTCTTCCGTTTCGGCAACAATAACGTCGTCGTTGGGCGCATACCAAACGGGAAGCTGGTGGCCCCACCACACTTGACGTGAAATATTCCAATCGCGGATATTTTGGAGCCACTGCTCGTATGTGCGGCCATAACGCTGCGGGATAAAACGCAGTCGTCCATTCCGATAGGCTTGCAAAGCCGGTTCGGCAAGCGGTTTCATTTTGCAGAACCATTGGAGCGAAAGCAGCGGTTCGACGATCTCGCCGGTTCGATCGCTGGTTGCAACGCTGTGTCGGTAGGGTTTCTCATCAATCAGCAATCCAGCTCGTTTTAAGTCATGGACCAATTCCTTACGGGCTTGGAAACGATCCATACCGGCAAAGCGGCCAACGCTTACGTCGCCGTTGACGATGGCTCCGTCCAAACCGATTACGGATGGCCTCGGTAGATCGTGCCGTTCCCCGATCTCATAGTCGGTGGCGTCATGCGCCGGCGTTACTTTTACGGCCCCGGTGCCGAATTCCGGGTCGACGACCGAGTCTGCGACAATAGGAATGGAGCGCTCGAGCAGCGGAGGCACCAAGACCATTTTTCCAATGAAACCTTTGTAGCGCTCGTCGGCGGGATGAACGGCTATGGCTACGTCGGCGAGAATGGTCTCCGGTCGCGTGGTGGCGATTTCGATCCCGCCATCGCGGGCGTCCGCGAGCGGATACTTTACGTGCCACATAAATGTGTCGCGTTCCACGTGAACGATTTCTGCATCAGAAATGGTCGATTGCGCTTTGGGATCCCAATTTATGAGTCGGGTGCCGCGGTAGATTAAGCCCTCACGATAAAGTGCCACAAATACTTTGACAACGGCAATCGACAAACCGGCATCCATCGTGAAACGGCTGCGCGCCCAGTCCGGACCAAACCCAAGCCGGCGAAACTGGTCAAAAATCGTGGCACCGGTTTCTCGGGACCATTGCCACGCGAGTTCAAGATATTTTTGGCGTCCAATAGATTCGCGAGACTCGTTGGTCTGTGCAAGGTGCTTGATGAGGATCGCTTCAGTGGCGATTGCGGCGTGGTCGGTTCCCGGAAGCCAGTCGGCATTTTGCCCCAACATTCGATGATACCGAACCAACGCGTCCATCGGCCCATAGGTTGAAGCGTGCCCGACATGGGCACGGGCGGTGACGTTGGGCGGCGGCATTGGAATGATAAAAGGCGGGCGTGCAACATCCGGTTCTTCGTGAAAAAAACCGGCGCTCTCCCAGCGTTCGTACAGCCGCTGCTCGACCGCGTGTGGATCGTAGGTCTTGCTTAGCGTCACGCTTTGCTTTGATTCAGCGTGGCTTTAGTTGCGTGAAGTGAGTTTGATCATGTTAACCCGCGTCGTTTTGTCCGCAAGTTGCTCGAAAATTATGGTTAATGCTTCCCCACTGCGGTCGGCCAGGATGGAACTGGTTCCCGGGACGGGGTTGTTCAACGAGACTTTGCGGACATGCCAACCCCCTGCCGGTAGACGGCCGCGGTACCATGCGATGAGCGCCCGCTCGTCGGCGGCATTGCCATACGTAAAGGCTTGCGGTCTAACCGTGCCCTTCGCTTTGAGGGCAAAGCGCTGCGGCCGGTAATCCGGATAACTCGAAGGGGCCACGGGTACGTCCCGAAACACGGCGCTGGGGCTTCCGTTCGCAACGGGTTTGGCAGATGCCATCGTCGCGCCCAGTAAGAATGCACACAGAAAAACGGCGAAAGGCGGGAGCGATCGTCGGCTTATGCCGGCATATCCTTTTGACGCTCGGTATAAATCAGGGTCGGTTGTTCTTTCTTGTCGATGACTTCTTTGTTGATAACGCATTTCTTGACACCGGTAAGTGAAGGAAGGTCGTACATGACGTCCAGCATCACTTCTTCCAGAATCGACCGTAAGCCGCGGGCGCCCGTCTTGCGGCCTTGCGCCCGAATAGCGATCGCAATGAGTGCTTCTTTGCTGAAGGTAAGCTCGACGCCGTCCATCGACATGATTTTTTGAAATTGCCGGACAAGGGCGTTGCGCGGTTCAACCAAAATGCGCCGCAGCGCCAATTCGTCAAGAGAATCCAGCGTGACGACGATGGGCAAGCGCCCGATAAATTCCGGAATCAGCCCGAACTTTAATAGATCTTCGGGCATCAACTGTTGTAAGAGCCGGCCGACGCGCGTTTCCTTTTTTGCCTCCGGCGTGGAGCGGAAACCCAGCGCTTGAGAGGATACCCGCGATTCGATAATTCGTTCTAAACCGTCAAACGCGCCGCCGCAGATGAACAACACATTGGTTGTGTCGATTTGGATGAACTCTTGATGGGGATGTTTGCGTCCGCCTTGAGGCGGCACGTTGGCGGTGGTGCCTTCTAATATCTTAAGCAGCGCTTGCTGCACGCCTTCACCAGAAACATCCCGAGTAATGGACGGGTTCTCGCTCTTGCGCGCTATTTTGTCGATCTCATCGATGTACACGATGCCCTTTTCCGCGCGCTTGACATCGTAATCGGCGGCCTGAATGAGCTTGAGCAGAATATTCTCTACATCTTCCCCAACGTAGCCAGCCTCAGTCAAGGAGGTAGCATCGGCCATCGCGAGCGGAACATCGAGAATTTTAGCGAGCGTTTGAGCAAGATAGGTCTTGCCCGAACCGGTCGGACCAACCAGCAGAATGTTTGATTTTTGCAGCTCGACGTCGTCCGCCGAGCCGCCCATATTCACGCGTTTGTAATGGTTGTAAACCGCAACAGCTAAGGACTTTTTAGCGCGATCTTGTCCGATGACATATTGATTGAGGATGTGATTGATCTCTTTTGGCTTGGGAATGTTCCGTAGGCGCAGATTTTCATCCACATTTTTGTAGAGCTCTTCTTCGATGATCTCATTGCAAAGCTCGATACACTCATCGCAGATATAGACGCCTGGGCCTGCGATCAATTTGCGGACCTGTTCCTGCGATTTACCGCAGAAGCTGCACTTCAACTGGCCCTTCTCTTCCCCAAAGCGGAACATTCTATGTGCTTGGCCCTCTACGTAGTCACGGGCGCGGTCGACGAACGCGCATCTTTTTTGATGACACTGTCTATGATACCGTATTCCGCGGCTTCGTGCGAGGTCATATAGAAGTCCCGCTCGATATCTTTAAGAATCTGCTCGACGGGTTTCTTCGTGGTGGATTCATAGATCCCGGCCAGCATGCGACGTGTGGCTATGAGGTCTCGGGCGTGGATCTCGATGTCGGTTGCCTGGCCGCCCACCTGCTGAACCCAAGGCTGATGGATCAGGATTTTGGCGTAAGTAAGCGCATGCCGCTTGCCGGCGGCGCCGCCCGTCAACAAGATGGATGCCATCGAGGCCGCCATCCCCGCGCAAATCGTGGCTACGTCCGGCTTGATAAACTGCATCGTATCGTAGATAGCGAGCCCGGCTGTAACGCTGCCGCCTGGGCTGTTAATGTACATGTCGATGTCTTTATCGGGGTCTTCTTTTTCCAGAAAGAGTAACTGGGCAATTACGAGATTCGCAAGATGATCGTCAACCACGCCGCCGACAAAGACGATTCGGTCCTTGAGCAACCGCGAATAGATATCGAAGGCGCGCTCGCCGCGGGCGCTTTGCTCGACGACCATCGGAACCAAATGACCCATTTATGTGATCTCCCCCGAAAATATGGAAAGTATCTTGGTCAACTACGTCGTCTCCGTTACGGTTGCGTGTTCGAGGAGATAGTTGACGGTTTTCCGACGGACGATGCCTTCCAGGAAGGACGAAATGTTCGGTTGCAACGCCTCCAGAATCCGTTCTCGCGGTTGCTGGTATTGCGTCGCTAGGCCGGCTAACTCTGCTTCAACCTCGGCTTTCGTGGCTTCGATCTTTTCTTTTTTTGCGATTTCTTCCAGCAGCAACGTGCCCTTTACGCGGCGGATCGCTTCGATTGTAAACTGTTCGTGCAGCGCTTCTGGTGTCTTCTCAGTTTTCGCTACATAATCTTCCCACGTCATTCCCATCCGTTGCGCGAGAGTCTTCGCTTCGTCGGTGATGCTTGCAGTTTCTCGCTGCACCATGATTTCTGGAACTGGAAAATCGTGCATGTCTAGAAGCGCTTGCATGAGCCGATTGCTCACGACTTTCTTTGCCTTCGACTCGGCAATTGCGCTCAGGCGATTATGAATGTCGGACTTGAGTTCGGCTAGTGTTTTATTGGCAGAAACGCTTGCGGCAAATTCGTCATTCACTGCAGGAAGTTCGAGTTGTTTTACTTCATGAACGGTCACGGTAAACCGGGCCGATTTGCCCGCAACCTCCGGCTTCTCGTAGTCGCTGGGAAAATGCGCCTCGAAATCTTTTGTCTCGCCGCTTTTCATGCCCACGATACCCGAGGCAAATCCCGGGATGAACCGGTCCTCGCTGATTTCGGTCGTTTGCCCCCGCGCGCTTCCCCCCTCGAAGGGTACGCCATCCATCGTGCCTTCGTAGTCAATCGTAACGGTGTCTCCGAGTTCGAGTCTCGGCTTGCCCAATCGCTTTTGCGGAAGTAGCTCAGCGGTAGAGCATCGCCTTGCCAAGGCGAGGGTCGCGAGTTCGAATCTCGTCTTCCGCT
>JALYZK010000139.1 GCA_030945705.1 Vulcanimicrobiota bacterium
AACAGACGGTTAGGCGTTGCTCCTCCGGCTTCAAATGAAAATTTGTGGTAGAAAGCAGGGCTGGCCAATCCGGCGTTGATCGTCATAAATCCCGGGTGTGTTCCCGTCTTGATAACCTGATTGACGTAACCCGCGATGCCCTGCCCGTCCGATGAGGCGGGCGTACCGCCGGTGTACACTTGCAATTCCTGTTGCCCGAGACTCGAAAGAAACGTCTGAGGTGAATTGTCGTAGACGCGATTAACGGGAATGCCGTCTAACTCGTACCCTACTTGATCGTAGGGGTCGCCGCCGCGGATGGAAATTTGTTGGAACCATCCTTGCTGACCCTGGGGCACATTTGCGCCCGGCACTGCGGAAATTGCACTATACGCATTGTTCAAGTTTCCTGGACCACCCAATGCAGCGCTTGCCTCAGCGCGAGCCCCGCTTATGGAGTACACGTCACTCGTCGTGCCGGGCTTAATGAGATTGCTGGCAGACCTGCTTGTGACACGTCCGATCTCTTGCAGCGTCTTATGGATTTTAATGTCTACGACGTGCGTCTGGTCAGCGAAGACACTTACGCCCGCTTGGGCGTACGCATCGTAACCCGCTCGCGAGGCGCTAACCTGATACGAGTCGGGAGCAAGCGAAAGGAAACGATAGGCACCACTGGCGTCGCTCACGGCGCTGGCGTTTAGCGAAGGCGACGCAATAGTAACCGTTGCCCCGGAAATCGGTGCGCCGGAAACGTCATCCACAATTCGCCCTACAATTGTCCCCGTCGTGCCCGCCGAGAGGGGGCTGGGGTTTGCAACTACCATAGTAAAAGCGGCAACGAGCAAAAAGCTGAGGTACCTAACCATGTCTATTATTCCTCATTTGTTTAGCTGTGGGCAATTGTCGTAGGCTGAGAAACCGGACGTCGGAGCAGGGGCTTCGCGATTCATAGGTGCGCCGCCTAGCAATTGCAAGCCCCAAAAGGCTTTCAGCTACCTTGGAAAATAGGCAAGCGCGCTGCCCGCTCCGCACATACTTAAGCTTGAAGTACCGGAGTCTTGCCAGCTCGGGGGTATGCAGTCGCGCAACGCCTCTGCCGTTGAGAATTTATAAGACCTTTCGGGTCGCAGCATTGCCAACGTCACGTAGATGCGGCTTGCAACGGCCAGCACAAGACTTAAAACGTTAATCGAACATTCGTTAGCTCTTAATCCCGATCAGTGGCCCGCGCGTAGAAGTCAAAGTGGGCGAAGGCCAAGACGGAAAGTACGACAACCGCTAATTCAAGCATAATGAACTGTGGCACTTCAAAGACGGACCGTGTAGTATGGTAACAGCTAATCGCAGCGCCGTGCAGCCGCCGAAAAGTTTATCTGATTGGACGGATCTATTAAAGAAGGTATGTCCGCGAAAGACGCGGCAGCGTTTTGGATCAGTACGGAACGCCGGACGCGCGCTTGGTTTTGAGTGCTTCCATGTACCAAACGAACTCGCGGAAAAACGAATCGCTTCGCTCGATGAAGCGCTCATCCGTCGGGACGCCCTCGTCGGTAAAGGCGGTGGAGATATTTGAAATCGGCAGTGTGGAGGGAATCGAAACCGTTCCAATTTCACCCAGCGTACTGCGCAACTGCATCGCTGCACGCACGCCGCCAAAACGCCCGCCCGAATACGAGATGATGGCTGATGGACGCCAAAAGTATTCTTCCAGAAAATGGTCGATCAAATTCTTGAGCGCGGGCGGAACGCCGTGATTGTACTCACCACTCACAATCGCGAAACCATCTGCGCGCTTGTAAAGGTCGGCAAGCTTTTGCAGGACCTCCGGCGCCGCGCCCGACTCATAATCGCCATACACTTTTTCAAGCAGCGGGAGGCGCACCTCCAATGGATCGACCAGCACGGGCTCGCAGCCGCGGCGCTGCAGTTCGGCGACGACAAAGCGCGCCGCTTTGATCCCTTGACGACCTTCGCGTACTGAACCGTAGAGCACCGGAACGAGCAAGTGCGTGCTTTGCGTTTTATGTCCCTCGCGGCTCACATACGCCAAAGGCCCATGCACTGCGGATGATTCCGAATATCCGAACGCGGCTCAAAACACCGTCGTCCATCCAGCAACATAAAGCTCCGAATCATGATCGTTAGTACGTTCCTCGTGCCGATCAGCGCACCGTCGAAAACGCGAGTACTGGCGTGATGAGCATCACCAGACTTGCGCAGGACAACATAAAGGCGGTAGCACGGATGTCGATAGCAGCCGGTGCATTTACGGTAGTTCCTCCAGCAGCGTGATTTCGCGGCCCTTAGCCGTTGACGCGTGTTTTCCGCTTTCGAGGCTGTCCGTACCGCGTCGAGCCAACCCTAAGGTGATCGTCCTTCGTTTGCTGAACACACTCCAAAGGTTCGTATCAAAATAAGGCTGGCGGGAAAGTGTAGGAATCGAACCTACCAGTCTCCTTGCGAAGACCTCAGCGGTTTTGAAGACCGTGCGGGCCACCAGACCCGTACTCTCCCACGGTGCCTAAAAGCTTTGATTCTATTGGGTTTTAGGGTCGTGGCCTACCACCGAGCGCGAGCAATTATTTAGATTTGGTGGCTTTTTGGTGGCTTTGTTCAACGAAAGTGCTCCAATGACTCGTCTACCTAAGCTGAAGCGTAAACGGATCCGAGAGAGTTAGAAAGAACGCCATCGAGCAGTTTGGCGGCATCGCACTGCAGCGAGGGTGTCGTGTGTGAGTAGAGATCAAGAGTTCCCGAAATACTGCTGTGGCCCAACATCTCTTGCACGATCTTAGGATGAACGCCCTGGGCTAGCATTAGGCTCGCGCAGGTGTGACGCAGGGTGTGGAATGAGGCGCCGACCACTTTGGCTTTGCGGCAAATCTCGCGGAAACCGTCGGTTATCTTGTGCGGAGTCCACGGCTCGGAAAGCCAAACGCCGGAAGCGTCAACATTGGGGAAAATCTAGTCGTTGTGCGATGGGACGCGAGTCTTCGCCAGTGCGAGGCGATGCTGACGCAGCAGCGCCACAGCGCTATCAGGTAACATCACGACCCGCGACTTTCCGTTCTTCGGGGACTTTTCGGTCACGCCGGCTTGCGTTTGTTCCAAGGAACGGCGTACAGCAAAGGCGCCACGAGCGAGGTCTAGGTCCTGCCATTTCAAGCCGGTGATCTCGCCACGACGCGCACCGGTTGCTAAGCCCATCGCAATCACCGGCGCAAGTCGCGTACCACGTGCGCGATTAGCAGGACGCTTATTTCTTCCATGGTCAGAACGCGCATCTCTCTTCGACCAGCTTTTGGCTTGTTCGCAACCGCGGCTGGATTCTGACGTATTCGACCTTCTCTTAACGCCTGCGCTAAGACGCGATGAATGATACAGTGATGGTGCACAACGGTTTGTGCACTCAGCCCGCCCTTGCGCCACTCACTGACGCCTTATTTAACCGCCCCGCGGTGAGTCGTGGCAACGGTATATCGCCTAGCGTCGGTATCACGTGAACGCGAGCGATTTGCTCGAATCGCTCCCAGGTTTTTCCCGATAAGTTGCCTTTTGCACCTTCGAGCCATTCGCTCAGATACTGTGCGACAGTCATCCGGTCGACGGGAGTATACCTTCCTTCGTGGATCTCGTTCATTCGTTGCATATATGCTTGTTCGAATTCTTTTTGCGTACCGTGAGTCGTCAAGCGGGTTCGACGGCGATTACCGTCAGGGCCGCGCGGGAGTAAAATCACTCGAGAACGCGAGGGCTTTCCGCCCGACTGACCTCTTTTCTCAGATTTTATTTGCGCCATGTGATCGCTTCTCGTCCTTTCCGGCTTGCTTATTTCGATAAGCTCGGTGCAGGTCACGAACAGATTCGTGTTGTTTAAGGTAACTCTTCAATTGTGCCTCAAACGGCTCAATATTGATCCCTTTCAGATGAGCATCGCTCGCACAACATTCAATAGAGCGTGGCGTTCAGGTTGTGTGAATACTCCAATCATCGCTCGATAAACATCGGACAGGAGCCTTAGATTCGCATCCGTTGACAGTGCACGGACAGAGAATACTACGCGAAGCTCCTTAAATAGGACTTCAAGCGCAGAGTGGCCAGGCCGATTTATAGCCGTCAGCCATCGCATGCGTATTCCGGTATTCTGTAAGCGCAAAGGCATTAACGGGCGCGCCGAACCATTCGTCTAAGTCCGGTCCTCCCCAAAGCCACGATTCCGTAGCATAAAGTACACAGTGACATGTCGGGACCGTGCTTGGTCAACTGGGAAGGTAATTTCCAATGCAAACAGCGGTGACAATGCATTCGCTTGTGGGGAGAACCGATTTTTGTGAGGGGAACCTTTAAGGCAGAAACCTCTTTTAAGGCAATCGACTCAACATCTGATAAGTGCTCGTGTACCGTGGATTATCTCATTTGCGAGGAAACTGCTGTGTTGATGGTAAGCGGCCCACGCACTTGGAGACAACCGCTTTGAAATTTCTTGAAGTCCAACTCTATGAAGTTTCGTAGATCCTGCATTAAGATCCGCATCGTGAATCTTGCGATGTGATATCCGAATAGCCGATCGAATTGTCGCCCGAACCCACTCAGTGGCGGCTGGTAGCTCCCCTGTAGTGTCAGATCTGTTGCAAGACTCGAAGGTCGCACGGTCAGCGATCCTTCAAAGATGGGAAGCGGCAACCGTCCATTTGGAATCCACCGAACGATCAGCGCGTCATGAATTCGCGTCGCGTCCGTATGATCTACAACTGTCCGGTGATTGGATAACACATGCGTTTGCATGCTAAACACGCCGTGGAGCAGCAGGCTCGGCTGCGTCGCAAAAAACCTTTCAGCTGATTCAATAACAAAACTGAAGGAAGCTTTGACAATCTGAGATTGTGTAAGCTCTACACTTTGTGAGGTCATATTGCATTTGCTTTCACTTTGTAAGGCTCAGCAACGGCGCGGAGCGGCCGTTGCGAGCTGACCATAAGCCGGCGGGTCGATCCCGTTTGTTGATTTGCAAGACGGGCAACCGGCGAATGATCTTTTACTAGTATACGCTTTCCCGGTTGAAATAGATACTGCGGCAAGGGATCCGAGGATATATCCGGGCGTTTTCACTCAGATGTGGAGCAGCAAGCGAATGCTGACGCGGGTTTAAAACGAGGCTCTTTGCGGCCAGCGCTGTCCGGTGGATAAGGGATGAGGCACTGAGCAAAGCAGCAGCCTGGTTCCCATCCCGCACGTTAATAATAAATGCGACCCCTGGTTCGGGGCAACTATTGAAACCATCATTCTTTACTTAAATCCCTGTACTGTTGTACTTAACCCGTTGGGCCGTTACCGTTGCGACAAGTACGCCGCTAACGCCCGCGTGCCCGATATGTAAAGCGATCTGCCGAGCCGCGGGCTGTGTGGGCCGTTCGCTTCTTTGTTAAGGCACTCACCACAATGTTCTCGCGACAGTGGCCGAACATTCGTACTGCCATAAGTCCCGGAAAACAATTCAGCAGAAACTCATCGGCATTAGGATTTATTGGAGGCTCTTTTGCAACCGCATTCGTGCGTATCGGCGCATCCAGTCTTGTGGCGATCGCGAGTATATGGCGATTGAGCCCGGTTCGGTTGCAAAGTGCAAAGATTGTCGTTGATTATCTTGGTTCAGCTGCGTAGGTTTAACAGTCCCACCCGTATGGGGACACCGAACGGAATTAGCCCAAAAGCGGCCAGCCTGCTACATCGATGGGCGTAAAATAGATGGTGCAGCAGCGGAGACAGGATGGCGCGCGGCGGCCACCACTCGAATCCCTTCAACGGGATAGCCGATGAAACGGGAGCGCCACCCGGTTACTGCCGCGCAGGCCTGATTCGTGGTATAATAAGGAGTCGGCAAGATCTTTTGCCGGAATTATAACGCTCAGT
>JALYZK010000152.1 GCA_030945705.1 Vulcanimicrobiota bacterium
AACAGAAGCGTGAACTCCCGATTGTTTCCGTCACTGTTCGTGATAAGCGCAACCTGTTGCGTCGTATATGGAACAGAAATTGCCGTGGGTTGCCCTCCGGCCGGATTTTGAATGTACTGCAGAAGCTGCGGCTGGCCGATGGTTCCCGCGCTCCCGCCCACGGCAAAGGCAAACGAGTAATTGGAATAACCGCTCTGGATGGCGTTCGCGTACGGCTCCATTCCGTTCCCGGTCGTATTAAACACGATGAAGTACCGCACGTTTTGAAAGTCCATCGCGTTGGACGTGCGGTACTTGATCTGCATGAAGCCCGCAGCGACGCCGTTAGGACCCGGCGATGACGATGGGAAAGTCACTTGACGACCGCAGGCTGCCATCGTGAGCGCGGTTATCAAAACAAGCAGACTTAGGGCACGAAGCATGTTCACCTCAGTAGTCGGGATCCGACTGGGAGTCGCAATCACTGCCGCCGTCGCCCTTGCGCTGGCCTTTCCCAAAACCAATTTCGGATGGCTCGCTCCGCTGGCCGCGGCTGGCCTTTTTTGGTCCTGGAGCGCTTTTTCCTGGAAAGGCGCTTTTTGGGTCGGTTGGTGCGCCGGGACGGTTTTTTTTGCCATTAATTACGGCTGGTTTAGTCACACGGTAGGTAGCTTGGTCGGACATCTGTCCTTCCTCCTCGTGCTGGGCCCCGCAGTTCTCGAGGGTTTCTACTTCGGCCTTGCTGCGGCTTGCGCGGCGTTCGCGTACCGCTTTGCGTCGCGAGGGGCCGCACCCATCGCCGCCGCAGCCGGCTTTACCATCTGCGAATGGATGCGTTCAATCGGCCCCATAGGCGTGCCATTCGGCCAGCTTGGTTACTCTCAATTGGAGACTCCGCTCGCAGTGTTTGCAGCCTACGCCGGCACCTACGGTGTTACGTTTACCGTTTGTGTTATCGGCGCGTACATCGCCGATGCAATAACCTACCGCAACAACGCCCGGCTCTTGTATGCGCTGGCTACGCTCACTGTGTGTTGGGGCGCCGCGTGGAGCGCGTGGCCCGCCAGACACATGCAACCGCCAACGGTGCGAGTCGCCGCGATTCAGGGCAATATCGCTCAATCCGTGAAGTGGTCCAGCAAAGCATTGCAAACAGCGGTCCGGCGTTACAGCTCGCTTTCGCTTCAAACTGCGGCATTTAAGCCGCAGCTGATCGCCTGGCCCGAAACGGTGATCACTACGGTCCTTTCGGCCGACCCGCGCCTCTCAGCCCAACTAGGCGCCCTGGCGCGACAGCTGTCAACCACGCTGGTGGTCGGAACCACTAGCCGGCGGGACGGACGTGAGTACAACGTTTTATACGTGTATGGCCCGCAAGGCACGATACTTGGCGTTTATGAAAAACGTCAGCTGGTTCCGTTCGCCGAATCGTTTCCGGGCCAAGCGTGGCTGAGCTGGTTGCCGTACGCGAATTTGATTACGGGCTTCGGAGCGGGCCGGCAGAATGCCGTGTATCCTGCTGTGTTTCCTTTTGCGCCGCTGATTTGCTGGGAGTCCGCATTCGCCGACTTAGCGCACGCGCAATTGCGCGCAGGCGCGAAGTTGTTTGTTATCGCAACCGACGACGCATGGTTTGGCGAGACGGCTGGCCCTTACGCACACGCAAAAATTGCTCAAATGCGCGCAATAGAAGCGGGTACGTGGGTAGTACGCGCGGCTTCCACGGGAATTTCGGGAGTGATCGCGCCCGACGGACGATTTGTTCGAGCGAGTGATCTTAATCGCGAGGCTATTGTTTTAGGGAGCGTCGGAGAACCACCGGGCTCGGTGTTTGCCCATCTTGGACCGACGCTCGTGGGGTTCACGCTCTCTCTGATATACGTCGCCACAGTGCTTTTGGGAATTTCACGCCGTGCGTGGACCTAGACGCCTCACGTGGTCCGCGCTGTTGACAGTCGGCGCCCTTGCACTGCTCGTCACTTTGGCTGTGGGCGTGTTTTTAGCCGGACGCGATATTCCGCCGCCGCCCGGGCAGATCCCAATCACTTTAAAGCACGGCGGTATATTCGGTCATCGCCTTACGTCTCGGGGGGGAAAGGCGTGGTCTTTCGATTACGATCACGTGCGCATGTCGCCCGATGGTTCGGTCGCCGACATCGACGGAGTACATGGCGGCTTATTGTATAAAGACGGCAAGCCCTATCTTAAAATCTCGGCGAAGCACATTTCCGCGAATACGGTGAGTAGCGACTACACCGCCACTGGACAAATCCACATCGAAGCGATCGGAGCAAAAATGAAGCGCTCATTTGATACGGATCTCGCAGTTTGGCAGAACGCAAACAAAATGCTGACTTTAAGCCATCCAAGCATCGTGCGCACTGGCGACGCAGTCCTAACGTTTGGAACTGTTGATATCGATTTCAGCACCGGTAAGATTCACGTTGGCGGAATAAACGGTTCGCTCAGCGTATGAGTCCGGCCGCTTACTTTTCGTCTTCGGCTATTTTCTTCTTTGCTTCGGCGATGAGCTTTTTGACTTTCTGGCCGCCTTTGTGACCGATTTCCTCGTAAAAATCAGCCCCATACTTGTCTTTGACGACTTTGCCCCCTTTTTGGCCGATCGTTTCGTAAAACTCGGCACCATGACGCTCGCGCGTTACCTGCCCGCCCTTGCGCCCGATCTCTTCATAGAATCCCGAGCCGTAACGATCGCGAACCGTATTGCCGCCTTTTTTCCCCGCTTCGCGTACAGACATTTCACCGCCGTTTGGCCGCTCGGAGTCGGCGCCGCCTCTCGTTTTAGAAGTCATAATGTGACGCCTTTAGCTCTTACGTTTGAGTTTTTGTCCGCCTTTTTGACCAATTTCTTCGTAAAACGTTGGGCCATATTTTTCCTTGGTTGCCTCCCCACCCTTACGCCCGATCGCTTCATAAAACTCGGATCCGTACTTGGCCTTAACGCGATCTCCGCCACGTTTGCCCGCTTCGCGCACAGTCATTCCGCCACCCGCGCTGACTGGTCGTCCGTCTTGAATCGCCATATGCTAAGTACCTCGCTATAATTTATGCGTGGAGTTTACTCTACCCAACCCGCAGGCTGCTAAACGAGACTTTAAGCCACGATGCTCGATACGATTTTTGAAAGTGCGACCATTATCGACGGGAGCGGTCTCCCTCCTTATTGCACGGACGTTGCAATTGCGGGAGAGCGCATTGCGCTCATCGGAGACCTACGCGAGCGTGACGCACGAGTGCGACTCTCATGTACGGGAAGAGTACTTGCTCCGGGATTTATTGACGTGCACTCGCACAGCGACCAACTATGGCTCGTAGTGCCCGGTTGCGATGGGAAAATAGCCCAGGGCGTAACGACTGAGGTGGCTGGGAATTGTGGTACTTCCCCTGCGCCGCTTTGTGGAATCGCACTCCAACGCCAGCGCAAAGAAGCCGAGCGTTACGGCCTTGAGACTATGTGGGAGTCGTTCGATGAGTTTTTTTCGCTCGTCAACCGTCAAGGGGTAGGGCTAAACGTCGCATCCCTTGTGGGACTTGGCACAACACGCTGCAATATCTCTGGAGATTCAGAACGCAAGTTGGAGCCGTTTGAAATAGCCGCCCAAGCGCAACTGGTCCGTGAAGCGTGCGAACAAGGCGTGCTTGGCGTCTCGAGCGGACTAATCTATCCGCCCTCTTCGTACGCCGACACTGAAGAGCTCATCGCGATGACGTCCGCTGCGCGGGAAGGGGGAGCACCGCTTTATGCGAGCCACGTTCGCGATGAAGGTGACGAAGCATTATCGGCAATTTCGGAAGCCATCGCGATCGGCTCGGCGGCGGACGTAGCGGTTCAGTGTTCGCATCATAAGGCGCAGGGTAGGAAAAATTGGGGAAAAGTTCATCAAACGCTGGCCATGGTAGACCGCGCTCGCGCATCAGGACTTGTCATTCACACTGACGTGTACCCCTATGTTGCAAGCTGGACCGAGCTTGCGACGATGCTACCTGCCGAGGTGCGGTACGGAGGGGTGCGGGAAACGGTTGCGCGGCTTTCCGACCCCCTTACTGCAAGCGTAGTTGCTTTAAAGCTCGGGTTACGCGATCCGAGTGAATGGCATGAGATCCTCATAACGTCAGTTGGCTCGCAGAAGAATTCTCACGTAGTGGGAATGCGCATGGACGACATCGCGTCCCATTGGGCCGTTACGCCTCAGCGTGCGACCATTCGTCTATTACGAGAAGAACAAATGGAAGTGGAAGCAGTTTTCTTCACCATGTGCGAAGACGACGTTGCATCGGTCCTTTCGGCTGACTTCACATGCATCGGTAGTGATGCTTCGGTACGCGCATTGCAGGGCGTGACGGCTACGGGCGTTCCACATCCGCGAACATTCGGTACCTTTCCTCGGGTCTTTGGTCGCTTCGTGCGCGGGCGAAAAACATTAAGTCTGCAAGAAGCGGTGCGCCGGATGACATCATTACCCTCCCAAATTTATGGCATCCGCGACCGCGGCGTCATCAACGAAGGAGCATACGCCGACCTTGTCGTCTTCGATGCCGAACGCGTTGCAGACACCGCAACCTACGAGCAACCGTACCAGCTTCCAATCGGCATAGACCACGTTTTTGTTAACGGGACGGCGGTTAAGCAGGACGGAGCGTTAACGGGGGCCTTGCCGGGACACGTACTACGAAGCGGCAAGAGCACGCAATAGCTTTTCATAGACCTCCACCGTCGCGTC
>JALYZK010000112.1 GCA_030945705.1 Vulcanimicrobiota bacterium
CGCATCGATCCCAAAGAACAGTACGCCGTGCTGGCCAAAGGTTTGAACGCCTCACCGGGTGCTGCTACCGGCCAGATCGTGTTCGATCCGGATAGTGCCGTTGAGTGGCACGCTCGCGGCAAGGATGTCGTTTTGGTGCGGGTTGAGACAACTCCCGATGACGTACACGGAATGATCGCGTCCCGTGGAATTCTTACCGCGAAGGGCGGTGCGACGTCTCACGCTGCCGTCGTCGCGCGCGGCATGGGCAAGCCATGCGTAGCGGGTTGCGACGTCCTGCATATCGATCATAGGTTGCGTACCCTCTCAGTGGATTCTGTGACGCTCAACGAAGGGGACGCGATTACCGTAGACGGTACGACGGGCAATGTTATCGCCAAGGCACTGAACCTGATTGATCCACCCTCGAAGCTGCCCACCTGGCTTTCCACGTATCTGCAGTGGGCCGACCAAGAGCGGCGTTTAGACGTGTGGGCCAACGCAGACACCCCGGAGGACGCGCGCAAGGCGCGCGAATTGGGAGCTACGGGAATCGGGCTGTGCCGTACCGAGCATATGTTTATGCAAACCGATCGGCTGCCGGTAATGCAGGAAATGATTCTCGCTGACTCGCTCGAGGGACGGATGTCCGCCCTGGATCGACTACTGCCTTTTCAGCGCGAGGATTTTAAGGGAATTTTGCGCGTAATGGAAGGTTTTCCGGTGACGATCCGGTTGCTCGATCCACCGTTGCACGAATTCTTGCCCTCATTTGAGTCGCTGCTGATTGCGACCACGGAGCTTCGCTTGAGGCAGGGTGAGGATGCGAGTGAATACCGTGAAAAAGAGAAGCTGCTGCGCCGCGTTCGACAGTTGCACGAACAAAACCCGATGTTGGGACTGCGGGTGTGCCGTTTGGGCATCGTGTTTCCGGAGATCTACGCGATGCAAGTTCGGGCTGTTTTCGAGGCGGCGTGCGACCTAAAGAAACAGGGCATCGATGTACGTCCGGATATTATGATACCCGGAGTTGGCACAAAAGAAGAGATGCAGAAAACGTTCGAAGCGGCAAAAGCGGTGGCGGATGCTGTAATTGCGCAAGCAGGCGTTAAGGTCGCCTACCACATTGGAACGATGATCGAATTGCCGCGCGCGTGTCTGGTTGCCGATGAACTGGCGGAGTTTGCGGAATTCTTTTCTTTCGGCACCAATGATTTGACCCAAACGACCTACGGTTACAGCCGGGACGACGCGGAGGCCTCGTTTATTCCGCAGTACTTGCAACAGAAAATTCTTAAAGACGATCCGTTTCAGGTGCTAGACCGGCGCGGTGTCGGCAGTCTCATGCAAGAGGCGGTCCGGCGCGGGCGCTTGCGCGCGCGCGATTTAAAGATCGGCATATGCGGTGAACACGGCGGCGAACCCTCAAGTGTCGCCTTCTGCCACCAAATCGAGCTGGACTACGTGTCCTGCTCACCCTACCGCGTTCCTATCGCCCGGCTTTCTGCGGCCCAGGCCGCGTTGAACATCATTAAGTAAACCTGCCTTCCTTTTTACGGTGCTCGTTTGTCTTCATGATGCGTTGCTTCGCGATGCAAGCGCGACTTTTTAGTTTTTTCCGCAAGACTATCATCTATGTCAGCTATAGCATCATAGGCCGCGTTCTGCAAGCCTGCTTCGGGATCGTGAGACTTGACCGTGCGCAGTGCCGGAATGGCGCTGGGTGAACCCATTTTTCCCAGAGCCGCGACGGCCGCGCGGCGCGCCCGGAAATACGGGTCATGTAGAGCGATGTTTTCCAGAAAGCCCAGGACGGCAGTGGGATGTTTCTTGCCGATGGCACCCAGTGCCGCGAGCGCATCCGGACGTTGCGCTTCGTCAGCACCGTATTTGGCGTGCGTTTGGATGGTTCCAGCTATTGCGGGATCGCCTAAGTGGCCCAAACCGCCCAACGCGCCCCGGGCTATGACTTCGCGAAACGCATGCCGGCGCAGACCGGCGAGCAGTAGAGGTTCGACGCCTGGCGCTTTGGTTGCGCCAAGGCCTTCATATGCGGCACCGGCGACCAAAGAATTCCGCTCGCGCGTTAAAGCGCGCAAATCCGACACCAGCGCGGCAACGTTTGGGTGATCCAGGCTTGCGACCTCGTTGCCGGCGGCGATCTGAACGCGAGGATCGGCATCGTGCAATGCCAGACGAACGGTTTCTGCATCGTCAAGCGCACCGGCAGCATCCAGCGCGTCGGCGCGCACGCCGTAATAGCGATCGCGCAGCACCACAACGCGAACCGCGGCTCGCGCCGCACCCCGATCTTTCTTAGGTGCGATAGAAAGTCTATCAACCGCCCACAGGCGGTCCGCGACCGAAGCCGCATGTGTTGCTTGATAGCGCAATGCACTAACCGGCTTACCAAAATCCAGCTTGCGCAATATGTTGTTGTTTGCGTCGAACAAGACCATGAGGGGCGCACTGGTGAGGTTAGGAATTGTAACTCGTTGGTGCGCCTTTGCGACCTCGACCGCAATTGCGCGTGTGCCCTCTTTGGAAGTCACCGCGACCGTCACCGGCATGCGGAAAATAATGCCTTGATGATTTTTCTGTGTAATGTCAAGCCGCAGTGCATGAGTGCGGTGGTCATAGTGCTGCTGTACCACGTAGTGCGGATAACTGGCCCGGTAGAACCATTCGTTGAAGAACCAGCCTAGGTCACGTCCGCTTGATTGCTCGATGGCCCGTTTGAATTGTTGCGTGTCCGCAGTGCCGTATTGATACGCGGCGAGATATGCGTGCAGCGCTTTCCAAAAGCTATTTTCGCCAAGCACATACCGCAACATGTGGAGCACTTCACCGGGTCTTGGGTACCCGCTCGCATCAAACGAATCGCCGGCTTGCGCGTACCGGTATTCCACAATCGGCCGCCAATAGCGGCCGGTTTCTTTGAAATACGATTGCTGATCGTGATAGCGCTCGTAGGTAAAGCGATCTTGACCGAAGTGATGTTGTGCCCACAACTCTTCGAAATACGTGGCGAAGCCTTCATTGATCCAAATATTGGCCCAGTCGGGCGTCGTAACGTCATCGCCCCACCACTGATGAGACAGTTCGTGCGACACGAGACCGTCGCACGGTTGCTCCAATTCATAGGCGGCCGGATGAATGGCGAACTCCGTCTGCGTCGTCGCTGAAGCATTTTCCATTCCGCCGGCAGTAAAGCGCTCTACGGTGGTTTGGGAGTATTTCTCCCATGGAAACGCAATCCCGATTTTTTGCTGGAAGAATGCGATCATCGCGGGCGTTCTGCCGAAACACAATCTCGCGTACGGGGCGTCCGCTTTGGAGACGTAATAGTCGATGGGAAGCGGGCCCAGGGAATCATGAATCTGCTCGTACGGTCCAGCGGAGAACGCAGTCAGGTACGTTGAGTGTGGATGTGTTTCTCGCCAGTCGAACGTGCTGGTGGTCGAAGTATGTTGCGTGGCCGCAAGGGTGCCGTTTGCTATTACTCGCCAACCACGCGGAACTGTTGCGATGATTTCGCTCGGCGATTTTTCATTCGGTTCGTCCCAGGTGGGAAACCAGCGGCGGTTATCTTCCTCTTCCCCTTGCGACCAAATCTCCGGTTGCATGTGAGGATACGCCGCATCGGGGCGAATGAAATAGATTCCGCGGCTGGGGCGGCCTTCGTAGGAGGCAACAATGGAGAGCTTGTCCGAGCGCATCGCGGGGCGGTCGAGGGTAACAAAAAGTTTATTTGTGGTAACGCGGTATCTGGCGGAAATTCCATTTACCGATACGGACTTGTAGCGCAGTCTTACGCTGTCAAACGGGACTTCCCTGAGGCCATCCTGTTTCGGGTACACGACGCTCGTGGTCTCTCCGAAGACGATTCCTTTTACAAAGTCGAAAGAAACCGCGATAATTTGGTTTTCAAAACGGTAGGGAGCGACCGCGGTTTTGTGATACCGCGCTTCGCCGCGTCCATAGGGCCGGGGATGAATTTTTGGAGGCGCCGCCGCACACGGCATTGCGATAACCGAAAATAATGCCAGCACCGTTACGCAGCGAAATCCAAAAATCATCAAGACTCCTTACCCTGCGATTATTTCCCGGCACAGGCGCCGAGCCTCCTTGGCGCTCACGGCATTGCGGTCAACGAATAACTTTCGCCAATAGGCTTTGCCCGAGAGCTTTGCGATCAAATCCGATGCTTGTCGGGCATCCACGATCCCCGAACTCGTCCGCACGAGAACGGTCGGTTTCTGCAGTTCGCTCTGCAGCGGCAGCCGATGTAACAACTGCTCTTGGGCGTCGGCCCAAACGTATTCGCCGAAGCGCTCGCGCAAGGCGCGCTCGCAGCGCTCGTATGTGACGAGGTCGCTTCCGGCATTAAATTCAACAGCCAGCGCATAAAGAGGGAGTCTGTCGCGCAGCGCCCTGCAAGCGTTCGACTTGTGCAGGCGCACCGCTTCAAAGACGCGGAAGTCGTCCCAGCCCAAAAAAGCCTCGATGTCGTTCAAAGCATGCGGCTCGCGCCAAATTTCCCACAAAGCAGTCTGAAGTATCCGTTCGAACATGCGGGTTGTGTGATGGAAGTATACGGTCGCGAACATCATGTAACGCGCAAGCAAGAACGATTCCAGGGCTACGACGCCCCGACCATCGACGCCCAACACAAACCGTCCCGAATTTTCGTATACGCGCAGGGAGCCGATCAACTGTTCGCGGTCGTAGCGTCCGCTGACCACTCCTGTGAAATACGAATCGCGTAACAAATAATCCATACGGTCGGCATCCAGGTTCGGACCGCTGACTATTTCCACTAACACTGGATAACGGGATTGACGCGAACCCAATATCAAATCCTCAACGTCTGCTTTTTCGATCTCCAAATCTTCTAGCGCGCAGCGTAAACGCGGTCGCTCTAAGATGGTTTGTGTTCGCGCTTCGTGCTTAATGCCGAGT
The DNA here is from genome assembly GCA_030945705.1 of Vulcanimicrobiota bacterium. Lineage (GTDB taxonomy): Bacteria > Vulcanimicrobiota > Vulcanimicrobiia > Vulcanimicrobiales > Vulcanimicrobiaceae > JALYZK01. The sequence goes on from JALYZK010000112.1 coordinate 4,942, forward strand.
ACGGCTTCGCATGCATGGCTAAATGGTCCATGGCCGATATCGTGCAGCAGCAGGCTCGCGCGCAGAAGTTGGCGTTGATATGCGACGTCGTTTGCGCCGGAAAAGTACTCTGGTGAGTGTGCTGTGAGCGCATCGAATACACGACTGCCCATCGCAAGTGCTCCGAGGGCGTGGCTAAAGCGAGAATGTTCCGCCGAAGGATAGGCTAGATACGCAAGTCCAAGCTGGCGCAGGCGGCGCAGGCGCTGAAATTCCGGCGCGTCCAGAAGACGCGTCTCGCCATGACTAAGTTCGATAAAATGATGGATCGGGTCGAAAACGCGCTTCATGCGTGGAGTTTCGACGGGGCGCGGAGCACGTCCGCGCGAAGTAGATTTCTTCCATGCGTATAGACCAGAATTCCATACGTGAGATTCATTCACGAACGGATATTGCGGGTTTCATCGGCGGATACGTTCCCCTGCGTAAACGTGGAAACGATCTTGTGGGCCTATGTCCGTTCCACTCGGAACGGACACCGTCGTTTCACGTGCATCCCGACCGTGGTTTCTTCAAGTGTTTTGGCTGCGGCGCGGGTGGTGATGTCATTGCATTTCTTCAGAAGTTAGAAAATTTGCCGTGGCAAGAAGCGGTGCGGGTGCTCGCAAGCAGGGCAGGTGTCGTGCTAGAACCGGAGCACCCCGGCGCCGTGCGTGTTCGCAGCGAGCGAGAAGCCATTTATGAAGCGAACCAAGCGGCGGCTGGTTTCTTCCATCGTATGCTGAACGCCGGAAGCGAGGGCGCCGCTGCACGAAGCTACTGCGCGCAGCGGGGCTTGACCGATGCCACAATAGAAAAATTTCGCCTTGGTTACGCGCCCGATCGCTGGGATGCGCTGGTGAGAGAGTTGCAGTCGACGGGCATTGACCTGGTTATTGCCGAAAAAGCGGGCCTGGTAAAAGCCGGTCAGCGCGGTTACTATGACTTTTACCGCGGACGTTTGATGATTCCGACCTATGCGACCACCGGCGAAGTTATCGCCTTCGGTGGTCGTGCGCTTAACGAAGCGGAACCGAAGTACCTTAATACCAGCACCACGCCGGTATATACAAAGGGGCGATATTTATTCGCTTTGAATGTCGCGCGCCGTGCCACGGCAGCGGACGGCTCGCTTATTGTCGTGGAGGGTTACCTCGATTGCATCGCCCTTCACCAAGCCGGCTTTGGAAATACCGTTGCCGCATTAGGCACGGCGTTTACGCAAGAGCAAGCCATGGAGTTACGGCGGTACGCCGAAAATATTTTCATTTGTTTCGACTCTGATGCTGCCGGCAGCGTCGCCGCATCCAAGGCAACGGACATCGCTTTGAGGACGATCGAGAACTCTGGAACCAAAGTACGAATTGTCGCCCTTCCCGCGGGAGAAGATCCGGACAGTTTCGTTCGCAAGTCTGGCCCAGATGCGTTCGCTCAGGCGCTTCGTGACGCTAAAGCCTCAATCGAATTCAAGCTGGATCCGCAACTTGAGAAGCTTGCGTTGGGTTTTGAATCCCCGAGCAATATCGCTCGAAAAGCAGAGCAACTAATACGGGACATGACACCGCGCGAGGAATGGGACAAGTGGCGAGTATACATCGCAGGGCGGCTGAAGGTCAAGGTTGAGGACCTCCGGAATAGCCGCTTCTTTGCAAACAGCGCGAACTTTGCCCCCCGGCTAAGCCTGCCCGTGCAAAGTCGACATGTTCCACTGGGTCTAACAACGGTTTCGTTCGAACGCGATGTTCTGGGCATCGTCCTTGAAGAGCCGTTTCTGCTAAGCGAATTTGGCCAACGGATCTCTCCAGAGCGCTTTGAAAATGAGCTTTATCGACATATTTACGGTACAATCTTGAGTCACGCGGCGCAACTGCAACAGAGCGCCGACGTCTTTAGCTTGTTTGCACAGGAAGACGCTACCATTGAGGTCCTCACTGATTTGCAGCATAGAGACCGCTCCTCGACGCTTCGCTATGCCGGGACCGACGAACGCCGTGCTCATTTAGAGCGCGTTGCCGACCGCCTGGAGCTACAGGACCGCAAACGGCGGTATGAGGAAATTGATCGACGAATAAACGAACTGAGCGCCACCGGCGTTCCGGTGCCGGAAGACCTTAAACGTGAGTATTTCGAGCTTGTCGGCAAGCTTAAGAAATGAGAATGGAAAGGAGGTGAGATAACAGTAATGGCACGCAAGAAAACTGCGGTTGTGCCGGTGGAGGCGGCGCCGGTTTCGCTCGACGAACTCATTAAGAAGTTGATCGAGCGCGGGAAAAAGCGCGGTTCGTTGACTTATGAAGAAATCAACGCAACTTTTGATAATCTTGAAGATATCAATCCGGAGCGCATCGACGATTTATTCGAAGAGATTGCGGCGTTCGGCATCGAGATCATTGACGAGCAAAAAGACGAAAAACCGGAAGTTGAAATTGAAGAAGCGCCACCCGAGGCTGCGTTACCTCCTGGGTTGGCGCTGGACGATCCGGTTCGCATGTACCTCAAAGAGATTGGCCGCGTCCCGCTGCTATCAATGGACGATGAGAAGAACCTGGCGATGGCAATCGAATCGGGCGAGCGCGAAGCTCTGAAAAACGGCTCGGCTAGTTCTACCGTCGTCAAGGGCGGAGAGGAAGCAAAACGTCAGCTTACCGAAGCCAATTTGCGTTTAGTTGTTTCTATTGCAAAAAAATATGTTGGGCGCGGCATGCTCTTCCTCGATCTCATTCAAGAAGGCAACTTAGGACTGATCCGCGCCGTCGAGAAATTCGACTATCGCAAAGGCTATAAATTCTCGACATACGCGACGTGGTGGATCCGCCAAGCCATCACCCGCGCGCTGGCCGATCAGGCGCGTACGATTCGCATTCCGGTGCACATGGTCGAGACGATCAATCGCTTGATAAAGATATCGCGCCAGCTTCTGCAAGAATTAGGACGCGATCCATCGGTTGAAGAAATTGCCTCCGAGATGGGACTGACTCCGGAAAAAGTCCGGGAAGTGATTAAGATTTCGCAGGAGCCGATTTCTTTAGAAACGCCCATTGGCGAAGAAGAAGATTCGCATTTGGGCGATTTCATCGAAGATCAAGAAGCAGTCGCGCCTGCCGAAGCCGCTTCTGTCATGCTCCTCAAGGAGAAGATGGCGGACGTTTTGCAAAACCTTACGGATCGCGAGCGTAAAGTGCTGGTCTTAAGGTTTGGCTTGGAAGATGGCCACCAGCGGACTCTTGAAGAAGTTGGCCAGGAATTCGGCGTGACGCGCGAACGTATCCGCCAGATTGAGGCCAAGGCTTTGAGAAAATTGAGGCATCCTTCGCGTGGCAAAGCGCTTAAAGATTACTGGTCGAACGAGTAACACCCGCTCTTTTTAGGGTTTTCCTACACGCTACACTCGAAGCGTAGTGCTCGGTCCTTTCGACCAC
>JALYZK010000154.1 GCA_030945705.1 Vulcanimicrobiota bacterium
GAGATTATCGGGTTGAATCGGACATCCGGGAACGCAGACGATCGGTATGCCCGCGTGAGAACGCCAGTTCCAACCGAGATAGTCGGGAACACCCATAGCGCCGGTTGGATTTCCGGCCATTGCATGAATGCCGCCGTACGTGGCGCACGTCCCCACCGCCAAAATGGCCAAGGCTTTTGGCGCGAGGCGATCAATCCACTCGCTGGTCGTCATCGGCTGCCCCGTCGCGGGATCGCACCCAAATGCGGCCCAGTAGCCTTCTTTCTTAATAGCTTCGTTTGGAATCGAACCCTCGATGACGAGTACGAAGGGGTCCATCTCGCCCTTCTCCGCATCAAAGAAAGCCTTAAGGAACTCCGCACCACCCAGACTGTACTCAATGAGCGGCCAGTAAAACTTAACTTGCGGTTGTCCGGGAAGGGCGCCCAGTGCAATTTCCTCAATGCTGGGCTGCATTGCCGCGGTCAAGGCCACCGAGTCTCCGTCGCAACTCAAGCCGCCATTTATCCACAGGACGTTGATCACCGGATCTTTTTTTAGCTCTGTCGCCATGATATCCGTACCTCCAAGCAACCTGGCTTGAGCGTTGACTTGCAACCGTACGCGACTACACACATCGCCCGCGGCAATGCGCGTACTTGTGGACAGTTACTTTTTGTGAATTCATGGTACTACGGCAATTCCAGCTATGCAAGACTATATGCGAACTGTCACGCCCGCGGTTCTGACCGCGACGAATCGTATCGAAGAATGAGCTTAGCAACTATTCCCTAAGAATTAGAAGCAATGCACGAAGTTTCTATAGCACTCAGCCTGGTTGATGGCCTCACCGAACAAGCAGCGCAGCGAGGAGTCCGAAAAATTGAAGCCGTGCACGTGCGCATTGGCTCGATGGCCGGCGTCGTTAAAGATTCCCTACTCTTTGCCTGGGAACTGGTTTGTGCAGATACCGTAGCCGCCGGATCTCGGCTGGTGATTGAAGACGTCCCGCTTGTCGTTTATTGCACGACCTGTCAGAATGAGAGGACGCTACACGGAATCCCGGATTTTCAGTGTCCGGTGTGCGGAAAGCCCACCCCGGAAATTGTGCGCGGCAGAGAGTTGCAAGTGGTGGCGATGGAGGTACCCAATGAGTAATACAATCGTTGAAATACAAGACGCGATTCTCCGCAAGAACGATGAGCTGGCAGCAGAATTGCGCCGGCGTTTTTCGGACTCACAAACGTTCGTACTCAATCTCCTTTCGAGTCCAGGTTCGGGAAAAACGACCTTATTAGAAGAAACTCTTCGCCGAGCCCAGCAACGGCTGACGGTTGCTGCTTTGGTTGGTGATCAAGCGACCGAAAACGATTCGCTGCGGCTTGCGCGCAGCGGAGCTCCCGTACGTCAGATTTCTACCGGGGCGGAATGTCGCCTCGACGCGCAGATGATCGATAGGGCGCTTACCGCCTGGGAGTACGCGAGGCGGGATCTTTTGTGCATCGAAAACGTCGGCAACCTCATTTGCCCCGCCGAGTACGATTTGGGCGAGGACTTGCGTGCCGTGCTTTTTTCTGTGACTGAAGGCGAAGACAAACCCCTGAAATACCCTTTGGCTTTCAACACCGCGCACGTCGCCTTGATAACAAAGACTGACTTAGCGGATGCAGTTGGATTCGATCGGGCGGCGGCTCACGCAAACATTCGGCAAGTACATCCTGGAATACCAATCATCGAACTCTCCGCACGAACGGGCGAGGGTGTGGCAGACTGGATAACGTTTTTGGAAACACGTGTAGAGCAAAAACGCAACGCTGTACCCGCGTAATCCTGCCCCCAGAAAACACATTCCTTAAGGGGAGCGTTTTCTATCCATGAAGACCATCGCCGCGGCTTTGTGCGTTTTTGCCCTAGGCGCAACTGCGACCGCGCGGCCGGCGAGAATCATCCAAGTATCAATCAACGACCGCCCGATGGAGATGCAGGCCGTGCTGTCCTCTGACACCGTGCTGATGCCGATGCGCCCACTCTTCGCGGCGCTGGGCGCGAGCGTGCAGTACGATGGGAAGCGACATTCCATCTACGCCCGAAGTGGGACGCATCGAATTGCCCTGGTTCTGGGCCACCACGGATCGCGACTCATTCATTTTCGGACTTATGTGCCTTTGCGCTACGTCGCCCAAACACTCGGCGCTTTAGTTGACTACGATGCGAGTACCCGGTCTGTCGCTATCTACGGCGGCCCCCCTGCTCCAAAGCATTCGGTTAGCCTTGCGGTCCCCTCGTTGGTTAACCGCCATCCCGCGCCGGGGGAACACGTGGGAATTGGATACACGATTTCGGCTACAATCAATTCTCCGGGCGGCCCGCTCGAGCTCAGCAGCCTCCGAATGTACCTGGACGGCATTAACGTTGCCAACCAGGCAACCTTTGACGGCGCGACTTTGCTCTACACGCCGTTCAGGCAGCTGGACTACGGGCGCCACGCCGTGTTGGTGGAAGGGACGGATAACGGCGGTCGATCCTTTCGATCGCAGTGGTGGTGGTTCCAGAATATCGCACGCAGTTACACGACTTACGGGGGCTACAGCAACTATGGCGGCGGTATCAACGGTTTCCATTTTTATAGCGGTGGCCCCCTAACATATTTCGCTGGGGATTTCATCCAGCTCGTGCTGATTGCGCCGGCCGGCGGGAATGCTTTTCTCCGGCTCTGCGGGCTTCCGCAGGTTTTTAACTTCAATTACTACCCGAGGCTCCATCACTATATGGTTTCGCTGCCTGCGCCTCGCGGTTACTACTTACCAAATTGCAGCGTTACCGCGTTTTACAACGGCTTCAACGGCCTTCGGACGGTCATCCCGTTACGATCGAGAATCAATATCTTCACAAAGACGCGGCATGCCCTTTCGCCCGCAGTATCGCCAAGGCCGGTTCAAACGCCGGCGACTAAGGCCGCGACGCCATCGCCAGCCAAGCGGCAAACAAAACCCGTGCCGGGCGATCTTCACTCACCTTTAGCTTATCGCCGTTGATCAAAATGCCGGCCAGCCCTCAGTTAGCACGATACATCTGAGCAACGAAATACTTCTCCACGGCGGACCAAACCTCGGCACCTGCTTCGCCGAATGAACGCTCCTCATCAATGTGCAAATCGAGAATCCAATCCGACACGTAGCTTTCTTCCATCACATGAACTGTAGACAACTGGACGGTCACGGCTGCTCCGATCTATCAGTGGGTTGTATAGCAGCTATCGGTCAAAGTCCAAAACAAACGTGAGCGTGCAATAGGACTAATGGCCTAGCCTTTGCAAAGACATTGCAATTCAGTCCCATAGACTTGGCCCAGAGTCGATTCTGTTCGCTTGCATATCGAGGAGCCAGCCAAATGGCCGTTACGCGCAATTCGCCGTTGGCTCGGATTTTTGACAATTAGATCTTTACTACTTAATCCGATCGACATACGACGGCAACATGACGGTCGTATGCTGGCGGGATGTTTGCTTCTCCGGTCATTGCTGAAGAACTCATTCTGTGCGACGATCCGACTATCCACGCTGCAGTGATGCAAACGCTTTCACGGTTTGGGACCGGCGCTTTGAACTTCGCTTATCGTGCCGGTATGCGGGTTGTCCCCCTTAAGAGTGCCGAGCACTACAGCCATCGCTCCTCCGCGTTGCGGAGATTGAGAGTTGATGTCGATAGTTGGGCAGCGCCCCCGGCTGGGCTATTTGTCGTTGAAGAAAAAACGGTGTACCTGCGCTCGCGCAGCTCAATGACCGTTGCGCACGAGTTTGGACACGCCATCGATTGCGCATTGGGCGGGGGTGTCTATCGCTCAACGATTGATAGCAACATTCAGTGTATGTTTCGCAAGGCGGGCGAGTTTGTGACGCCGTACGCAGCCACCGCCGTCGACGAATACTTTGCAGAATCACTGCGCGCATACGTTGAGTCCAATGATCCCAAGTCTTTGTGGCCGCGCGCTACTCGTGCCCGCTTGCGCGCACTGGATCGCGACATGTTCGATTTCATTAACGATTTGTTTGCGAATGAACTGAGCCTACCGATTGGCACGGCGCGAACTGATTGCCCAAACTAAAGCAATCAACAAAAAGTTTGCAACGAGCGAACTGCCGCCGTACGACATGAAGGGCAACGTGATGCCCGTAAGCGGAAAGAGACCAATGACGCCCCCCACGATGATGAAAACCTGGAAACCCAGCGTCGCTCCCATGCCGATTGTAAGTAATTTGGCATAAAGATCCGGTTGAGCTTGGCTTATGGCGAAGATGCGACGGATAATTACCAAATATGCAAGTA
>JALYZK010000196.1 GCA_030945705.1 Vulcanimicrobiota bacterium
GGTTAGGCGTAAGGGTTCCCCCTGCTTCTCACGAACGGCGCCGGCACTCGGCGCCCGCCAACCAGCTTCGTCAAGCAATGCGGCTGCACGCCTGGGGTTATACTCGTATCGCCGCACGTGCGGATTAAAAGCCCAGTAAAACGATGGCTGGTCGCTATCACCGCGAACTGCGATGTTGTGCGTAACTTTCTCGACCAACGCGCGGCGGTCTGTCGCGTACGCCAATGCTCTACGTACCCGCAGGTCACTGAGCGTGGGAGTACCGGCGTTCAAACCTAAGTCGGCGAAGCGAATGAACGGCGAAATAACAACGTGCATGCCGGGAACTGATCGCAAGCCCGATGCCTGTGTTTCAGAGGCGCGGTAATAGAAATCGATGTCGTGTGTTTGGGCCAGCATAAGGATGGTATTGTCGCTGGGAATGATGTGGTAGTCGATTCTTTGTAGCTTCGGAGGTCCGCGCCAATAGGTGTTATTGGCGGCAAACCGAATCAGCGATCCTTTCTCATATGAGACAACACGAAATGGTCCGGTTCCAACCGGCAGATTATTGTATGACACGCGATTGATATTCGGGTATCTGGCCAGCAGGTGCTTGGGCAAGACACAATCCGGATGATTGCCCAGTGCGAAGAACGTATCCACGAAGGAAGCAAAGCGGCGTTTGAGATGTACGACGATGGTATAGTCGTCCCGCTTGTCAATCTTCGTTACCAGTTCATACCCCAATCGTGTGACCACGAGGTTTTTGGGATTCATTATTTGGTGCCAGGTGTACAGTACATCATCAGCGGTGAACGGTATGCCGTCTTGCCATTTGACGCCCCGCCGCAGATGATAGGTAAAGGAAAGGCCATCCGGGCTAATGTCCCCGTTTTGTAAGGTCGGCTGCCGGACTGCCAGCTCCGGCACCAATTCGTTGCGATCGCTATATCTGAATAAGTAAGCCGCCCAAAACATTGAAAGATCAAAATCCACCGTCTGCGTACCCAGCAACGGGTTGAGATTGTCAGGTTGCTGGCGGGCGGCAACGCGCAGCAGCCCGGGTTTAGTCCAAGAATTGAGCTGTGCGCTTTGGCCATTGCCGGTCCCAACGTTTGTGCACCCAAGCATGCTTAGAGCGAGTATGGCGAAGAGAATCCAACAGCGCATCGCGTATTGTCTTTAGTGATGCTCTTTGCGCACGGCGGCTTTTCGAGCGTGCATCTCGTCAATCAATTCGACGATCCCCGCTGCGGCCGCGTTAAAGAGCTTGCGCCCCTTTTCTGCAGACGCTTTGGTTGGATCCCCCATCACGCCACTTTCACTGAGCGCGCTCCATGGTTCCATCATGGTGAGTGGTCCGTCGCCGCCGATAAGGTCGGTCCAGTAATTTTTAGAGGGCTGGTGTGAAAGCTCGTGAACGGCTTTTGCCATGTCCACCAATTCAGGCCGCAGCGCGAGGTACATCGACGTTTCGAATTCGCACGCGTGATTCATTCCACCGACCCTTTCGGATTCACGCAACTTTTCGGCTACTTCCCTCACACCGGGCGCAGACCAATAATTAACTGCGGCGGCCAAAGCTCCCGTTTCCACGACTGCGAGTCTGGCAATGATATCGGCAAATGGCGTGTTGCTGCCGTGACCGTTCACGATGAGCATTTTCGTAAAGCCGTGATGCGCTAGGCTGCGGCAGACGTCGAGGCCATAATCGATAAACGTGTGGGCCCCGATGGTGATCGCGCCCGGAAAATCCATATGGTGCGGGCTGAAGCCATGGTTAATTGCCGGGACGATTACAGCGCGATCCGCAGCTCGGGCCACCGCTTCCTCACACACCGAGGCACAGAGGAATAGGTCCGTGTCCACCGGCAGGTGATACCCGTGATCTTCTAACGTCGCGACAGGAATTACAACGACGCGACTCTGCGCTGCCGCGTCTTTGACTTCGGGCCACGTCATCTGCCCGTAGCGGTATTTGGCAGCCATTCTTATATGAAACTCAAGCCGTCATGCGAGGTTCGCGTAACCGGTCGTCAGGACTCTAGACCGTGTTGCCTTAAAGACCAGCGTAACATACTCTAATGAACGTTGACTGATGTATTCGATTTCACCCATGTGGGGAAAGTTTGACTCGGGTTGATTGTTATGTCCTTGCCTTTGACCAGGTTGTGAGCCAAAAGGCCAATGGGGCCAAGAGCAAGAGTCGCGGCAATCGTAGCGGTCGACGCTTTGCCCTTTTCGGCATTACCGTGAGAACGCCGGGCAAACGCGCTCAAGGCGATTACTTTCCCGTCAACAGCATGGATACTCGTGAATTCGATCGTCATTTTTCCAGCACTCTTGCCTTGAGCCTTGCTGACACTCACGACTTTGCCCAAGCCGTCGGCGCCTTTTGCAATGACCACGCGGTTTGCAACGACAACCGGCGCTGCCGCCTGGAAGGGAAAACGCTGTCCAACGGTTGCGTTCGAGGATGAAAGCGGCTCAACAAGGTGCAAAGTTATTTCGGTTCCAGCGGGTAGTGTTACGGGAGCGGCATTCGCAGGCGACACGAGAGCTATTACAAGCAATGAAGTGGCCGCTAGCACATAAAATAAACGCATCTTTTTCTCCATCACGATTAGCTGCGCCGGACTTAAAAGACCGGATCGCAAAAATGTTCATCCATCCTTCTGGAGTGTTGGTTCGCAAGACCTTGCAACTTCGAGCAAAAGGTGACAAGCTTCGGATTTGCCGAAGCGGAAAATTTGGCAATAATGAATCCGGCTGCGCTATAGCGGACGTTGTTACTCCGTGATAATTCTCGTGACCGGCGCGACGGGCTACATTGGAGGGCGCTTAGTACCCCGCTTACTGGAAGCTGGCCATTCCGTTCGTTGTCTTGCGCGAAACTCTGCGCGTCTGAACGGAAGGTTCCCCGGAGCTGATGTGATCGAGGGCGATCTTCTTGATGAAAGAAGTTTGCGCGAAGCGTGCGATGGCGTCGAAGCCGCCTATTACCTCGTCCACTCAATGAGCGACGCGCATGAATTTGCCGAGCGCGATCAAGATGCGGCCGCGCGCTTTGGCAAGGCCGCGCGCGAGTGCGGCGTACGACGTATCATATATCTGGGCGGCTTGGGGGCAGATGGCGGTGACCTTTCACCGCATCTGCGTAGCCGGCACGAAGTTGGCGACACACTTCGGAAAAGCGGTGCGCAAATCATCGAATTTCGTGCAGCAATGATCATTGGCAGCGGCAGCATCTCGTTTGAAATGATGCGTTATCTTAGCGAACGTTTGCCAATCATGATCGCTCCCAGATGGGTGACAACGCGCTCGCAGCCGATAGCGATCCGCGATGTCTTGCTGTACCTTCTGGCAGCACTTGAAGTCTCAGGCGATCAATCAAAAATCTACGAGATCGGCGGTGCGGATGTCATTACGTATCGTGAAATGATGCTGCGCTATGCGCATCTTCGCGGGCTCAGGCGGAAAATCGTTGTCGTGCCGTTTTTTACTCCGCGCCTTTCATCATACTGGGTGCATATAGTTACACCGGTTTCGGCGCGCCTTGCGCAACCGCTTATTTTAGGACTGCACAATGAAGTGGTTGTTCGCAACCACGCCGCAACCCGCGATTTTCCCGGGATTGATCCTGTCGGTTTTGACACGGCGGTTTTGCGCGCATTGGATCGGTACCGCACGATCGGTCCTGCGACAACCTGGTTCGATGCCTTTGATGTCCGAAGGCTTTCGCCCCAATTTTTAGGCGTCCGCGAAGGGATGCTTATCGATCGGAGGGAGCGTCTCGCAAAGGCCACGTCTCATCAGGTGGCATCCATATTTACGCAGCTAGGAGGTAAGGGAGGATGGCTGTACGCCGATGGGTTATGGAAGTTACGTGGACTCTTGGATCGGGCTGTTGGCGGCATCGGGTTGCGACGCGGTCGCCGCAGTGCAACTGACCTTCGCCTAGGGGATGCGATTGATTTTTGGCGTGTTGATGCCTATGAGCCGGACCGGCTCTTGCGTCTGAGGGCTGAAATGAAGCTTCCGGGCAAAGCGTGGCTCGAATTCCAAACAGATCCCTTGAGTGATGGACGAACCCGCTTAACGCAAACGGCTTTCTTCGAGCCGCGTGGGTTGTTCGGATTTCTCTATTGGTACGCGGTGGCTCCCTTCCACGGTCTTATTTTTGGGAGAATGGCGTCGCAAATTGCATTACTCGCTGAGAAGGTGAAACCTCAAGGATAGTGACACATTCGGCGAGCCGAGGGCCAATCAATCAAAAAGCCCGTTTATCTCGGCGTGCGAAAGGCGATGCCCGGTAAACTCGAAGGCACCGGTTTCTTTGACTGCCGCTGCGATTTGGCGCAAATGTGTGAGTGCGTACGCCATGGCGGTCGCACCCACGCTTACGCGGGCGACGCCAAGTTGCCCTAACCGCGCCACGGTGGGCGTTGCGGGTCCCGCCAGAACATTTAGTGGTCCGTGAATCGCATTGCAGAGCGTTGCAATCGTTCCTTCATCCGTAACGAGCGGCACGAACGCGCAATCCGCCCCTGCATCCAGGTATTGGTTGGCGCGCCGAACGGTTTCTTCTATTCGCCACGCATCGTCAGGGCCAAGATTGCGTAGGAATACGTCGGTGCGCGCGTTGATTACCAGCGGAATAGCAGAGCCATCTGCGACTTTTCGAATCGCTGCAATTCGGGCGGTCTGCGCCTCGATGTGCATGAGCGATTCACGGCGCTCGTCCCAATCCTCGAAATTCAGACCGACTGCGCCGGCCGTAATCGCCCCCCGCGCCGTTTGGATTGCATCGCCAATCGTAGGCCCGTAACCGCCCTCGAGGTCGGCGGTCACAGGAACCGCAACCGCCTGAGCGACGCGAGCTGCACCTTGC
>JALYZK010000212.1 GCA_030945705.1 Vulcanimicrobiota bacterium
CAACGTTATGGGAGTTTGCGATAAACGCGGTTGGGCGTTGCGCAGCAAGCTTGTCCCATTCTACTAAGCGCCGAACAATTGGCCGTGCCAAGTTACGCAGCGCAAAACCACCGACGTAGGAGTCATACGCAAATGCAAAGCGGCTTACGGTGTTGATGTAGCACACGTGTTTGGCGCCAGGTTTCGCTCGAACTCCCTTCGCCCACGCCGTCGTGGAACTGACGATCGTATCAAAGGCCGAGAGGTCAAATGATTCGAAGGCGCTAGGATAAAACGGTGCGAGTGCGCGGAAGTAGCGGTTGTGAAGCGGGAATTTTTGCAGGAAAGACGTGACGACGCGCTCCTTGGCAATCAGATCACCGGTCGCCGTGTCCTCGAATAGCGCGGTAAAAATTGGAGCTTGCGGAAACGCCTGAGCAATGTGGGCAAACACCCGCTCTGCGCCACCTCGCTGGTTCAAGTAATCGTGGACAAGCGCAGTTTTTATGGAGTGCTATTGCGGGGCAACACGTACGCAAGGGTAGGATTTTGCAAGTACCGCTTCCCAACACGCGCAACGTCAATCGCCGAAGTGTTGGCGATTGCATCGAAAGCGCGCTCTAAATAGTTTGGACGCAACCCTTGAATTACAAAACTTCCCGCAAGCCACGATCGATCTTCGAGAGTGACGGCCCCGTTGGCAAACGACCCTATCGCAACGGTTTTTGTTCGTTGAAGCGCGTCTTTGTTGAGGGCGCCGTGCGAGAAAACGTTCAAAACCGAAAACACGGTGGCTAACGTTTTGCTGGGATCTCCGGACGCCCCGTTTGCATATATGACGAAGTTTGCGGGACGCTGATCGAAGTTATACAATGCGCCGAAAGCACGTTCGCTCACGGGCCGCGTCGTGACACCTTGACCTTCGAGCATATCTTCAACCACCGAGGCGAGCAGGAGCATCGCCCCAAAGTCACGGCTGTCCGGAGAAGGTGCCGGGAAACCGGCGACGATCCACGGGATTCCAATGTCGCGGCGCGCCACCACGCGATGTGACGTTCCGCCAAGGGGGGCAATTTTCGCCGCAAGTGATTGGGAAGTCCCCAGAGGGAGTGTGTCCAGAAGGTCCGCAAAATTGTTACTGCTCAAGCTGCCAAGGTTGCCGACGGCGCTGAGCACGGCACCGTCGCGCCGATAGTTTGTGCGAAAAAAAGCCTGCACATCAGCGCTGGTTATGCCCGCGAGCGTCGCAGCGGTACCGTACTGAGGCAGCCCTTCACCGGAGTTGGAGAAAGTCGCCGCGTTGACGATCTCTAGTCCGACCGTAAGCGGAAGTTTTTGGTCTTCCGTAATTTTTAGATCGAGGGCATTACGGGCCCGGGTAACACTGTCCGCGTTGAAATCAGGATGCCGCAAGGCAGCGGCAAACGCGGTCATCAACCCCGCAAAGTCTTGAGTTGTACCTTCAAGATAGAAACGAACATAACGTCCATCGACTTCATACGAGATTGAACCGCCTTGCGCGGCAACATCCGCCCGCAACGCCGCGGCACCCAGCGAAGGGCTGCTGCGAACGAGGCACTCCGCGACCAACGCTGCAATCCCATTTTGTGCGGCCGCCTGGCGGTCCAATCCGGCCGAAACAAAAATTTGAATCCCGGTGAGCAAACTGCTCGCGTCGTTTTGTTGCACGATTTTCGCTGTGCCATACGAGCTCAGCTTTGGGTCCAGCGGATATAAGCCAGCGGCATAAACCCGGCCCTGACAAACTCCCGCCAAGCAAAGCAAGGTTAAAAAAAGCCTGAAAGAGCGCATCATTTGCTTTCGGTTCCGATGAGAGTAACGATTGCGGGCTTCGTGAGATATTTGCGGGCAACCTCAGCGACCGCCTGCGGCGAGAGCGCTTGTGCAGCGGCGAAATACCTGTTCTGCGAAGCGCCCGGAGCGTACGTCGGATTTCCCTCCACCGTGTACCATCCAAAATTATCGGCTTGACTGAGCGGCGTTTCCAGATCACTCAGGATATGATAGCGAAAAGCCGCCTTTGCTGCTAAGAAAGATTGGGGACTTAATGGTTGCATCATTGAAGTGATCGAATCTTCAACCATTTTGCGCGCAGCAGCCTGCCGTTTACCGGCAATTGAAACTAACATGACGCCCGGATTATGCAAGGTGACGAACTGACCCGAAACATACATGTCTGGCAACGCAGTTGAGACGGCCACCTGAGCAACGCCCGTTTCCGAGCGAAACAAATAGTCCGCTATAAAGTCGAGCGCGGTAGCGGCCGGTTCGTCACTAATGGGAGGACCTACCCAGGCAAACCCAACCCCGTCCTCCGAAAAGGGCCGCGCACTTTGTCCAAGCCTTTCTGAAAGTAATGAATCATACGGCCGTTCAAAGCCGCGTAGAGAGATGCCAACACTTCCGCGTCCAGAGTTGACGGACGTTAGCACGGACGAATCGATATTTCCGGCAATGGTTAGCACCGCGTTCTGCACGCGAAAAGCGCGCTGAGCAAAGCTTTGCAATTGCGGCATGGTAATTTTTTGTAGGTCGCCTGCGTTCGCAGGCAGGGTAGCGTAGTGCCCAGGACCGGAAACGAAAACTCGCTCGAATAATGCATCGTGCAATGTTTCGTCCGGCTTAAAGTTTTTTTCAAGCGTGGCACGCGCCACATCCCGCAACGCTCGCGTCATACCCTCGCTTGTCAAGACTGGCGAAAAATATGCAGTTGTAAGAGCGCTTACGATCTCTCGTGCCTGTGCGGCCGGAATTGAGATGCCGACCGAGACCGCATCGTGATATACGCTGACCACCATGCGCCCTCCGTATCGTGCGACCCGCGCGCTTAGCGCATCACCGACCAGCGGTTTAGAAGCGGCTACCGTTGTAGCGGCTAACCGTGATAACCCCAGAATGGGCGCTCCATTAAAACCAACTGCCGGAGCCCTGAACCAAAGTTCGATTGCAGCAGTGGGCACGCTTGCGTCACGCCGCAGAACATAAACGCCGCCGCGCGGCAAAGAGCCGGTTTGCTCAGCGGACGCGTAGCCGCACACGAGCAGCGACATGCCGAAGCACATCGCGGCTATCACTCGCATCACGCCGGTTCGGGCGAGATGTTTGGTAGGCGTTTTGGTTTTTCGGCGCGCGGGGTTTCGAGTTCGGGGGGCGCGACCGGCGCACTCGGCACATTGCTTTTTACGCTCGGCGTATATGGCACGCCTCCCAGGATTGCACGCACTTCATCGGTATCTACCGTTTCGTTTTCGAGCAAGGAATTGACCATACGTTCGAGCTTCTCCCAATTGGAGGTGAGAATCTCGGTACCTCGCTCGTAACAAGTGCTGATGATCGAGCGCACCTCTGCGTCGATTTTACTGGCGATTTCCTCAGAATAATTTCGTTCTTCCCCGAAATCGCGCCCGAGAAAAACTTGATGGTTGCCGCGCCCGTATTGAATCGGCCCCAGCGAAGACATTCCATATTGGGTCACCATGCGCCGCGCCAGTTCCGTTGCTTTTTCAAAATCGTTACTCGCGCCGGTAGTAACATCTTTGAATTTCATTTCCTCGGCAATCCGGCCGCCTAGCGACATGGTAATTTGGGCCAGCAATTCCTCTTTAGTCTGGCTGTGGCGGTCTTCCTCAGGCAGCGACCAGGTAATACCGAGCGCCATTCCGCGCGGAATTATCGTGACTTTATGTACCGGATTGGCGTTGGGGATCAAGCCTCCGATGATCGCATGGCCGGATTCGTGGTAGGCCGTACACTGCTTTTCTTTTTGTGACATGACCAGAGATTTGCGTTCCGGGCCGGCAACGACACGATCGATCGCTTCTTCACAATCATCCATTTCAATAACCGATTTATCATTGCGCGCTGCGAGAAGGGCTGCTTCGTTCAGCAAGTTCTCCAAATCGGCGCCGGAGAAACCGGGCGTGCGTTTTGCCAAGACTTCGAGCGAGACTTCCTTCGAAAGAGGCTTGTTCTTAGCGTGCACGCCGAGGATCGCCGCGCGACCCTTAATGTCGGAACGATCGACGATGATCTGTCGGTCAAACCGGCCAGGACGCAAAAGGGCAGGATCCAACACGTCAGGACGATTGGTCGCCGCAATCAAGATCACACCGGTGTTCTGATCGAAACCGTCCATCTCAACCAGCAACTGGTTGAGGGTTTGTTCGCGTTCGTCATGCCCTCCACCGAGTCCAGCTCCGCGTTGACGGCCGACCGCATCGATTTCATCGATGAACACGATACAGGGAGCAGATTTCTTAGCTTGTTCGAACAAGTCGCGTACCCGCGACGCACCCACGCCGACAAACATTTCGACGAAATCCGAACCGGAGATCGAGAAGAATGGCACGCCGGCTTCCCCGGCGATTGCGCGTGCGAGCAACGTTTTTCCAGAGCCTGGCGGACCTAATAAAAGGACGCCCTTTGGAATCCGCGCACCCAAGGCCTGGAATTTTTTGGGGTACTTCAAAAACTCAACCACTTCACCGAGTTCTTGTTTGGCTTCATCGACGCCCGCGACGTCGTTGAACGTCACTTTAGGTCGATTCTCGGAAAGCATCTTCGCGCGGGAGCGGCCGAACGAGAGAGCCTGGCTGCCCCCGTTCTGGGCCTGCCTCAAGATGAACATCAAGAAGAGGCCCATGATGATGAACGG
>JALYZK010000056.1 GCA_030945705.1 Vulcanimicrobiota bacterium
CCGTTAGGCGATCCATCAGGACTCCGAGCTTGCCCCCGTAAGACGGATACTGGACTCGTACACTAATCTTGGAACGCGATGTTTTCTGTTCGATGCGAAATTCGATTCGTCGACGCACGGAGTATGCGCCCACGAGCGAAAGAACGTGATTCTGGAGATAGTGGTCTACTTCGAAAAGCTGTTCCGGCGCGCCCGGAATGCTCGAGCGCACGATTACTTCAGCACCAAGATCGAGGGAGGCGCGGGGTTCGGTAAGGCGCGCACTACGCAGAAACGACAACCAGACGGGCCATTTTTGGACGCAACAGATCAGCGAAAACGCGTTTTCCGGTGTTGTTGAAGAGTCGACGCTTTGTGCAAGTGCCGGTTCGGAAACACTGGAAAAGGACGTCATCGTGGCCCCTTCGAGTTCACTATATATTGGGCCTCTTTAAGGAGGGTTCTCCAAGATGTTGGGGCGGAACCCGTCCGGAGCACACGGCCTGAGCGAAGCTCAGCAGCGTCTGGACACCGATCGGGAGAGCAGACTCATCGATGCGGAAACGGGAGCTATGCCCTGGATACACGGAGCCGGCGCTTTCGTTGCGTATTCCCAAACGCACCAGCACACCTGGTACCCGTTGGGCGAAATATGCAAAGTCTTCACCTCCCATTGTGGGCGGAGGCTCTTGCACGGAAATGGCCTCAAAGCGCCGCATATACAGAGCAAACGAAAGTGCGAGCTCCGGGTCATTGACAACCGGCGGATAGCCGTAAATCACGTCGAGCTTTGCGCTTGCGTCATACGCGGCAGCCACCCCATTGATGATCCGGCGGGCGCGCGATTCCAAGCTGGTGCGGATGTCTGCATCGTGCGAACGAAAGGTGCCCGTCATCGTTACCCGATCGGCGATTATGTTGTTGCGGTACCCGCCCTCAATTGTGCCGACGGTCACGACGACACTCTTGAGCGGATCGGTTTCACGCGCCGCAATATTCTGCAGTGCTAAAACTATTGCAGCCGCCGCAGGAATCGCGTCAACTGCGGTGTGCGGATAAGCGCCATGCCCGCCCTTTCCCACCACCGTGATGTGAAATTCGTCTGCTGCAGCATTGACGGGTCCGGGTGTGATACCAATGGCGCCCGTTGGTAAGCGCGTGTCAACATGCAACATTGCAATTGCGTCGACGCGCGGATCAGCGAGCGCACCCTCCTCGATCATCGGCAAGGCCCCGCCCGGCCCTTCTTCCGCCGGCTGAAACAGCAGGACGACGGAGCCCGCAAGGGTCGCCCGCTGGGCTTGTAGTTCGCGAGCCGCACCCAGAAGCATCGCCGTGTGGGCATCGTGTCCACATGCGTGCATTACCCCGGTGTTTTGCGAAGAGAATAATTCGCCGGAAGCCTCGGTTATGGGCAACGCATCCATGTCGGCCCGCAGCGCCGCGACGGGGCCCGGCCCAAAACCATGAATTACGCCGATAACGCCCGTTCCGGCAACCCGGCGGTGGGCAATACCAAGCTCATCGAGTTCTCGCTCAACCACGTTGGCAGTTCGAGTTTCTTGGAACCCAAGCTCGGGAAAGCGATGAATGTCACGGCGGAGTTCGGTGACCCACTGGGTGGTAGCCGTTGATGGGAATACCGTCATGGATGGCCCTTTATGCAGCGGTAAAATGCAAGCCTCTTCGAGAATCTATTCGTTCATGGTATCAGCCGACGCAGCGCTCGTGCAATTCGTGAACAATACCACAACTTATTACACTGCACATCAACCAGCATACATGACGTATCGCTCGCGTACTCACATCGCAGTACCGTCGTTGCGGCGAGAGGCCGAGATCGATCGACACATATCCGTACGCGTCAGAGATAATTTTGCAATCATGCGCGATTTGCCGCAGGGCTCAGAACGCCAGGGGCAGGCGTTTCCCGTCATTGCGTATTTCGATCCCTTGGCTGCCAGTTTTCGATACGAGTACCCGGCCTTCATCAGGAACTTTCGAATTAACCGCGATTTCGCCATAACACTGGACCGTGGTACGCCGTTATATTTTGCGACCCCAACTCCGGATCCAGGCATAACGGTTGTCGCTTCGTACAGCCGATATTATTATCCCACTTTTGCGGCGGATTCAAGTGATGCCGTGCCGCACCTTCATCTGGAAGTCGTGCCCCAAGATTTCCGAGGACCCTATCCCAGTGATATCGTTATGAATACCGCGACGAACTTGCCCTCACAGATACGGCTGCGTTCCACTGCCGCGGATACAGTCGTGACGTTTGATTACGCTCTTCTGGAACAGCACTGGATCATTACCCATTTCTCCTATGAAGAGACCCAATCTGCAGCCATTGCCCGAGTGCACTTCAAAACCGAAACTACGTTCGACCAGTTTAGCTTTCCGGTTAACGCTCCCGATCCACGCCTAGCAGGCTAGTGTTTGCGCGGGTCCGTTTTGAGACAGTTCTGTTGGCAGTGCCCTGTACCACTCGCAAACCAATCCGGCACGTTCTGCCGATCACTCGAGCGCTGTTGCGGATTGCCGTTTCTATCGGTGCAACAGCGCCGCATGTGGTAATTGGCGCGGGAAGAATTGACGGTGTGCAGGAGCGCCCGTGACCCTTTTTAACGCCAGAAATTCTTCGGAGAGGGAGAGATTCGAACTCTCGAGACGCTCATCACGTCTGCCCGCTTTCGAGGCGGGTGCCTTCAACCGCTCGACCACCTCTCCATGAAGCGACTTTACGCCGGTTCATCTGGCAGCGCGTCTTTATTTTGGTTCCTTGGGCATTCCCCTCGAAAGACTGCTCCTACATCGGCCTCACGGGCGGCGGTCTTTGAAAAACGCCTGAAGTTGAAGCGCCGTCTGTTCTTTTAAGACGCCGGCGATGACATCGATGTGATGATTCACCTTCTTTGAAGTAAGAATGTTGAAAACGCTGCCCGCAGCGCCGGCTTTGGGATCGCGGCAGCCAAACACGACGCGTTTTACCCGCGCTGCAATAAGGGCGCCCGCGCACATGACGCACGGCTCCTTTGTAACATAAAGCGTTGCGTCGCTTAAACGCCACGCGCCAAGGGTATGCGCCGCTTCTTGCAAAGCGAGGATCTCCGCATGGGCCGTGGGATCCCGCCTTATTTCCTTCTCGTTCTTTGCCTCAATAGTAACCTCGCCGTTCACGAGCACGGCTCCAACCGGTACATCGCCCACACGCATCGCGGCCCGTGCCATTTCGATGGCTCGCCGCATGAAATGCTCATCGTCAGGTAATTCCAAGGGAATCATCGGCGAGCTTATATTGCTTGACGCATTTCGAAGAGATCCAAAGAGTGGTGTCATGGTGCGCCCGGAGGGATTCGAACCCCCGGTCTCAGCCTTCGGAGGGCCGCGCGTTATCCAGCTACGCTACGGGCGCACAGAGTCATTATGGTTTAGGCTCTTCCGGTGATGGCGCTGTACTGGGGATGTGTTTAAACAGGTCCAACTTATGATCGACCAATCCACGGTAGAACTTGCGCACGCAATCGGGATGACCGAAAAAATACGTGCGCGCGTAGGCTAGGTCATCGCCTGATGAATCGGGTACGTAGTGCGAAATCTCAATCTCTTCCATTTGCCCTCGGTCGACCGGATGGGGACAGAAATCGCACGGGATCGTTGACAATGTACACCTCATACTACGAATAGGGTTGCATAGCTCGAACGCTTCGGCGCAGCGCACTGGTGACTCGGGTAGGATTTGAACCTACGACCTAGGGCTTATGAGTCCCCCGCTCTACCGCTGAGCTACCGAGCCAGACGCCCGCACTGGTTCGACACCGGCCTACACTAAAACCCGCCCCAGGCTTCAACAGAGCGCCAGAAAAGCTATTACGTGATCATTGATATGTTGGAAATATGATTGCCGGTATTTTCGGCGGATAAATGAACGGCGGGCCCACTTCTAAGACAATTTCCTGATGTGATTCAAATTGCAGAGCCTTGAGGTCTCCCGTATACGCGCGGTATGGTCCCGTTTGCTTAAGGTAACCCGGAGTCGGCGCATTTGCAGTGAATGCTTTGACTGTCCCGGTGTGGCCGGCAACGTTGGTCGACGACAGCGGTTGTCCCCAAACTGCGAAAAGCTGTCCGAGCGTAAACGTTCTCTTCGCCGGCGCTTCTGCGTGGATTAATCCCGTTGCATCGTGTGTGTGCAAGTGGTAGTAGCATATGGTTGCGTAGATAAGTCCATGCTTGTCTTCAACTCGAGGATTGTGCAGTCCAATGCCATCCGGAACTGCCAGACGATTGCCATTGGTGAGTAGGCTCACATGAACGTGGAAGTGGTATGGAATCGCGCTGTTATCGCAAGGAACGCCATCAACAGAATTACCGTGACCACCCGCGCTCGTGTCGCCGTCAACGGGCGAAAACGTGTTGTCCAGTCCAACGGTTCCACCGTAGTAAATGCGAATCGGTGCGGGAGTTCCAAAAACTGCCGGCACGGGCGTGTTTGCGGGCTGAACCTGCTGCATCGCTCCGGCTTCAGAATCGGCTTGAACGTTACCCGGTGGTGCTGAAGCGGGAAGCGAAGAGTTAAAGGTTCCGCTGCTGCAACCCGCGACCAGCCAGCCGAGAGAAGAGAAAAGGATCGCGGCGACCAGACGATTTTTCATGCCTGATGCTACCACAAGCTGGGTAATCCAGTCGCTAGCATGCGACCTTCCCATAGGTTACTTGCTCGTCGGTGGCTGCCACTTCTACGCGAAGAATCTTCTCCACCGTCTTAGAGCGCGCCCAAAATCAACCGTCACTTTTTTGAGACAAGTGGAGCAATACTACGGCGTCCGGGCTCCCACTTGTGATGGTCTAGGGAAGCGTACATTGCTAAGCAGCACATCATCAACGTGACGCACGATTGCGTCTTGATCCGCCCGTGAGATATGCGTGAATGCAACGCCGTGCGAATATTGCTGCTTGGGACCATCAAAAAATGACATAACGATCCGGCCGTACGCGTACACTTCGCGCTGACCTCCGGGCAATGTAAATCGGAGAGTGACCTCTGAGCTCTGCATGAAATCCATCGCGCCACAAATACGAGCACCACCGGCACTGAGATCGACGATCCGTGCGGAGCCCTTCCTGATGCAATCCTCCGCGACAATCGAGTAAGAGATCGGCAGGTCTACTTGCGCGCGCTCAAACTGTCTACGTCGAGCAGTGCTCGGCGCATTCTTCGGTTCTGGGTGCTGTGCTTTATACATTGCTTGCCTTTGCGTGAATTCCGGTGAGCCGTTGCAGTATCGACGGCAAGGTCTCGGCAGCCGCGCGGGATTGCGAAAAGTACTGCTGTACGGCGACCTTCACGATCGCGTCCAGGTCAACTTCTGCTTTTACAGCAATCACGTTCATCTTTGCGACCAGCGGCGCAGCGAGGTCAAGACCAGATGCCGGGCCGATCTCTGGCTGTTTGGATCCATATCCAAATGCTTCAGTAGGGCGAAGTCAACGATTTCGCCGATGCAGTTTTGATCGTTTTGGGCTTCATTTTGCAGCGTCGTCGCTAAGGCGGAAGGTAACTCGAAGTTCAGTTGGATCATCGCGATTTTTTAATCAAGCTCCGTGTGGTTCAGCGGAGCATAAGTCCGGTACGAAAGCGTACCGAGTCCTTTACTGTATCACGGAACTAGGGTTTCGCGGCGGATACCATGTAAGGTTTTGCAGTACGTAATACGTAGTATCTATAGAGGCCGTTTCTGTATCGCCGTCGGCGTTCGCCTAATGGTCTCCGCTACTGACAAAACACCTAGCCAAGAGCTTCGGGAGAAGTTGCGATGTTGAATCTGCGCGGTGCTTATAGCCTAATTCTGCATCATTTGGCCGATGCGATGCGAAGGATCGAGCTACCTACGATTGCGATCCTCAATAATGCCACGAAGAATTCCCTCGTGGTCTAATTTGAAAAGCTTCTGAAGCGCCGTTTCTATCACTTCGGAATGAGACAGGCCACTCTCTGCCGTTAAGATCATCAATCTATCAAATACGTCTTCACGTATCTGGGCTTGAAATACAGTCTTGGCGCTAGGTTCCTCGCTACCGTCAAAAGAGCTACCCCTGTTATCCAATCTCTCTGATTTCCGCCCCATCGCAATCCTGTTTCGCTGCGGGTGTATCGCTAAGCAATTCCTCGATGATGCTGTGATTGTCGCGACCTTCAAACAACCCTTCCAACGCAGCCTCTATTACGATGGACGGCGAAACATGCGATTTGTCTGCTACTTCCATGAGCTGCATGAAGGCTTCCTTTGGCAACTCAGATTCCAGTAGCGCGGAATCATCCGGAGGAACGCGCTGCTGTTCGTTGCAAGGACGCTGACGTTGCACGACATTATCAACGTGACGCGCGATCGCCCCTTGATCTTCCCGCGAGATATGCGTGAATGCTACACCGTGCGCGTATTGCTGCTTGGAAGCATCAAAAAAAGACATAACGATCCGGCCGTACACGTACACTTCGCGATGGCTCGTAAGCAAAGTAAATCGAAGCATGACCGGTGAGCCGTGAACGAAATCCGTTGCGCTACACATCCGAGCACCGCCGGAACTTAGATCAACGATCCATGCGTCGCCCTTCCCAATCCAATTTTCCCCGATAAGTGAATATGAGATCGGTAACTCAACTTTTGCTCGCTCGAAGCACCGGCTTTGAGGCATACGCGGCCGCTTTTTAGACTCTTGCTTTACTTCAAGCATTGGTTGCCCCCGCGCGAACTGGAGTAAGCCTTTGAAATATTGCCCTGAAGGTCTTGCCCGTAGCGTGGTCGCGCAAAAAGTATTTCTGTAAAGCCGTCTTAAAGAGCGCGTCCGGATCCACATCTGGTTTTGCAACCCCGGCCTTCCTCTTAGAGAGTGGCCGCGTTGCGAGGTCAGGATACCGTGACACGCCGATCTCAACACTCCGAGGAACCGTGCTCAAATGGATCAGCAAGGCAAAGTCAACGATGTCATCGATGCGTTTTTGCTGGTTTTGGTCTTGCTTTCGCAGCATGCTCGCTAAGGCGGCAGGTAACTCAAAGTCTAATTGGACCATGGCGGTCGCTACGATTCAGCTCAGTGTGGTTCAACTGAGCGTTATAATTCCGGCAAAAGAGTCTGCCGACTTTTTTATTATACCACACAACCGCGGTTAGCAGCCAATAATGTGTGCTGGACCATTCCCGTTTAGGTGTTCCCTAACCAATGCGCGTTAGAAGCCTATGCGGACCGTACACCATAAGCAACGATGCATGGTTTGATTTGCCCCTTGGGGGATCTTGCGAGCGTTAGCTCTCGTGATAAATCCGCCTAAGTCCGGTCCTCCCCAAAGCCACGACGCCATAGCATGAGGAACACAGTGACTGATCCAAACCATACTTGGTCAATTGCGAAGATGCTTTCCAATGCAAGCAGCGGTGACAATGCAATCTCTTGTGAGGTGAACGGATCTGGACGCCGGAAACCTTTAGCACAGCAACCACTTTTGGGTCAATTAGCTGGACTTCTGAAAAGCGCTCGTCCGACATACATCATCTCATTCGCTATGGAACTGCTGCGTGATGGTCAGAGGTCGAGGCACTTTGAGGCAACCGCTCTGAAATTCCTTGAAGTCGGACTCTATGAAGTTTCTTAGGTCGCGCAACAGGAGGCGCATCGTAATTTGGGCGATGTGAAATCCGAATACATGATTGAAGTAATGGCCGAGGCCACCC
>JALYZK010000086.1 GCA_030945705.1 Vulcanimicrobiota bacterium
TGAAACAATTGCACCGAGCAAGAGCGCAGGTACGAACGCCAACGCGCCGATGACTGGCAGTATCGCCGCAATTCCAAATGCGGAGAGCAGCGTTCCGAGAAAAGCTAAGAACAAGACGCGTTTGTACTGTTTTCGGAGCTCCCCGAGATCTAAATTCCACGCAGCTTCGAATATGAGCGGTGGCAAGAACAAGAAGAGGAGCGCGGGACCAAAGTCAAACGGCGGGCGGATATGCCAGAAGGTGCTCGCCGCGGCTCCCAACGCGACCAGCAAAACGGCTGCCGGCAACCGCAACCGTTCCGCGGCGATGGAAATAACGAGTGCAGCCGCCAGTAGAATTGAGAACGCGGAAACACTGTACTGGACATCAGGAACCATGGCGCCTGGTTCGCCCCATTGCAGAATGCTCCGTGCCATCGTTTGAGCGCTGCTCAGCGATGTTGAAACACAACGTTCGTGAAATGCTTGGGCGGGTTCGTCCGGACGCCCGCCTCCACACGAATGCGGCGCCAAGCAGAAACGTTGCGACAATTGCCTGGTAACTTGCCTCGAGCCATTAAGAGACTACGCAGTAGGCACATCCGAAATAAACGAGAAACTCGGAGCCGCAACACGACGCGGCCCGACGCTATCGGCTAAGGCACCGGCCGCCTGGGCGATGCGCACAAACCATTTATACGCAACGGTTCCGTGAGCAGGACCGTGAACGGCCTCATGGTTCCCGTCATGCGACCATCGCCCTCACCCGGTGATATCCGGTTGCACCTTCCGGCACGTTCGCGCGCTCGGTGGCGATTTGAACGGCACCCAGACCATCGACTGCACGAACGGTAATAGCGTAGGTCCCAGCCGATGTGGGGCGCCAGACGAATGTCCAGAGAGCCCAAGCCAACTTGCCACCACTATATGTTATCTGTGCCATCCGCCACGTGCGGGCGCCATCGACGCTGACCTCAACGCGCGAGACGCCGCGGTCGCCGCCGAACGCAACACCCCTCATTTGGACGTCTTTGTTGCGCGAAAGCGGTTCTGCGAACGTGGGAACGTCGATTCGTGATTGCGTCGGCACCTTAAAATCAGGACCCCAACCCTGCTTCTCGTAGAAACCTTCGATCGTGTGCGGTACGATTTCGATGCCGGTGAGCCACTTGACGTTCTTCTCTCCAAACAGGCCGGGAACGATCATACGAACGGGATATCCATGAAGATGCGGTAGGGCCTCGCCATTCATTTCATAGGCGATAATCGTCGTTAATTCTAAGGCTTTATCAAAGTAAATCGTATCGGTGTAGCCGTCCGCAGCGCGCAAGAGCACGCGCCCTGCTTTGTCAGCCGGAATTACCTGGTGTAACAACGCTGCCAGAGGTACGCCTTTCCATCGCGCGTTGCTCATTAGCCCTCCGCCAACGGGATTGCTGATGCACATGAGCGTCGTCTCTTGCTCAACTGCGGGGAGCCCCCGCAGATCGTGGAGGCTGAACGTCTTGGAGCAAGCCACATGTCCGCCAATAGCTAGATGCCACCGTCCGAGATCAATTTGCGGATCGATCACGTTCTTTGTTACTTGGTAAAAACGATCGTTGGGTGTCACCGGCATGACATCTTCGCCCATATACACGGTGCCGTCATACGCAAAGGTCGCCCTGCGATACAGCGCAATTAATAAACCGATATTGGAAATTGAAAGAATCGCTACGCTCGTGTTTTGCATGAAAGACCGGCGCGAGCGCGAGATCGCACCCAGCGATTGCGGTTGATCCAAGACCCTGAAGGCTACCAACGTGAAACACGCGTAGCATAAGATGCCGGCCAGGAGATTTAGCAGACTCCAGATTACAGCGCTCTTGCCACTGTTTCCCCGGTAATTGGTATATAGTTGCGGATAGAGTGCGCCGCAGACGAGCAGTAACAGGAGTACGCTGAACACAGCGAAGGCTAACAGCGCAAATCGCTGGTTCGCCCGGTCCTGCGCGACTCGATAGAGAACACCGCCTGCAACGCCGACGAGAAGTTGTCCGAAAAAGACAGAGAGAAACCCCAGTACTTTGAGATGCGTGTATCCCCCGAACACGGCAATAAACGTGCCGAAAAGGTGGGCGTTGATAAAAGGCGCCATCCGATCGAGAAAAAGCTCCGAGGGTGTACCGAGTCCAAAGACCAGGCGCGTTGCCAACCAGAACATGGACATCGCGGCGCCGCCTATGAAACCGGCGATTACCGCAGTTCGGTTTTCCTTAAAGAAGGTCTTCATGATGCCAATTCCGCTTTCGCTTGCGGCCCTCTACGCGTTTTCCATGCGATACGGGCTAGGGTTTCCAAGATGCGTGCCGCGGCCCGAACGGTTCCTGCAAATGAACCGGCGACTTTCGATACGCCCGCCAAGCGCACACGATGCGGCACGGGAATCTCCAAAATGCGCAATTCTTGATGCGCGGCCTTCATTTGCATTTCGACATTCCACCCATAGGTCTGCTCTTGCATTCCAAGCGATAAAAACGCCTCATGACGAATGGCTCGAAAAGGGCACATGTCCGTATAGTGGACGCCGTAAAGTTGCCACATAATCACTCCCGCAATCTTCCCCGCTACCAGCTGCGCAGCGCTCATACTCCCAACTTCACGTACTCCTCGAATCCGAGATCCAATGACGAAATCAATATCACCCTTGAGGATCGGAGCAAGCAATTGCGGCAACAATGCAGGATCGTCGCTGCCGTCACCGTCTAAGAAAACAAGGATCTCGCTACAATTGCTTGCGGCCGATGCTCCTGCAGCGCAGGCGCGCCCGTATCCCGGAATCGGTTCGTGCACGACCGTCGCGCCCGCAGCTTGCGCGCAGACTGCCGTGCGGTCGGTGCTCCCGTTGTCGACCACGATCACTTCAAAAACATCAAAAGGTAGCTCGGAAATTACTCCGGCAATGCTCGCCTCCTCGTTCAATGCCGGAATAATTACTGAGACGCGCAACATTGACTGAGCCTTCATGAAACCACCGGCGTAGCCGATTGTACGATTCCGCGCGCCCGTAAGGTTGCTTCCGCCTCCGCGAAATATTCGCGTACGTCGCCTTGGGAACGGACCCAGGTTAGGTAGCCATTAATCCCGCCCTCGAGCGTCGTCTGTGGCACATATCCTATTGAGGCGATTTTGGTTGTGTCTGAAATGAGATGACGCATTTCGCCGGGACGGAACTCGCCACGGACGATGGGGGCGATTGGCGTTTCGAGTGCGTCCCCAATCTTGAGCGCAATTTCACGAATAGAAGTGCCTTTGCCGCTCCCGACATTTACCGCTTGACCATCGAGCCTATCAGTCTGGGCGACCAGCACGTTTGCCCGCGCAATGTCTTCCACAAGGCTAAAGTCGCGCGTTTGTTCGCCATCTTCATAGAGAATCGGCGCTAAGCCATTAAGCAAGCGCGTGCAAAAAATGGCGATTACGCCAGTGTAGGGATTAAACACCGATTGCCGGGGACCGAAGGTGCACGAGTAACGC
>JALYZK010000090.1 GCA_030945705.1 Vulcanimicrobiota bacterium
TGGCTGTTCGGTATAATGGCGTTCGTGTTGATATCAGCGCCGTGGTTTATCGCGCTGACGCGACTGACTGGATTTCACGCGGTAGCACTATTGATTGGGCACTACTCCATCGGCCGCTATGTCGAGACGATCGAAAATCAAACAGGCCCGCTTTGGTACTATCTTCCGGTCTTGGTTTTGGGCTTTTTCCCGTGGGTCGCGTTTTTGCCAGGTGCATTTATCTACGGTTTCAACCAGATAGCACGGCGCGATGCCCCGCCCTTATTGCGTTTAGCACTCGTGTGGTCGATTGCGCCGCTGCTCTTCTTCAGCTTTGCTAAAACGAAGTTGCCGAACTACATCGGGCTCGAACTGCCTGGTCTGGCGTTGCTGGTCGCGCTCTATTTTGATTCCGTAGTGCGGCGATACCGGCATCGCTCGCTAATTATCTCTGCAGCTATTGTGCCAGTGACGATCGGTCTGCTTGCTTTTGCAATCACGGTTTTTTCCCATAACAATCGGCTCACTGCCGATATGCAAAACGTTTCTGTCAACTTAATTGCGGTGGGCGGGGTGATCTTTATCGGTTCGCTTCTAACCATGGGATTATTGCTTTCAGACAGAACCGCGCAGCACGCACCGTATGCGCTAGGTGCCGCGAGCTTGGGCGGGATCGTGATACTTGCACTAGTCGCGCTCCACCGGGCAGAACAATTCAAGCCCATTCCGCGTCTGGCTCATATTATTACGCAGCAACGTCAGCCAAACGATATCGTCGCAATTCAAGGCGTCTCAGGTGGAAACGCGCTCCTATTCTACACGCGTCCCCGAGTGGAAACTCTGGGAGCGCCTAACGGTGTACCTGGCTTGGGGGAGAGCACCCCCCGGCGCATTATTTGCGGCACGACCCATCGCGTTTATCTCGTTACGTCAAAAGAGCGGCCGAGCGTCGATCCCACGTACGGGCGCGAGCGCACTACCCTCGCCCGCGCCAACAACGACGTGCTGCTGCGTTACGAGGGGCCCGCATGTGATGACTCTTCAAGCGGAAGCTATGACTGGCCGGTGCGGCCACCGAAGCGCCGGCGAAGCGCGGCGCTCTAGAAGCTGGCCTGCGCGGATAGAATGAGGCCGGCCGATTTCTGCTTCGTGATGCCGGCGCTGCTAAAGCAGCTCGGCAGGTTACCGAGGTTCGTATCGTGCCGCGATCCGCGCCAATCTAATCGGCCAGGTGTTCCTTGCGACTGGCGGCCCATGCAAATATGAAGGTGAGAGCAGATGGGTCGACGTGACTAATTTCAAAGAAGCGGACGTGGCCCTTGCGGGATCATTTCGGCACTTTTTCGACATCCGCTTCAGTAATGGGCTTCGCTTGATTGCCCCACTGCGAACGGATATAGCTGATTACCTCGGCAATATCTTTGCTGCTCAAGGTCCCCTTCCAGGCTGGCATTTGTCCGTTGTAGTCGCCGCCATTTACCTGGATCTTGCCTTGCAAACCGTAGAGTAAAACGTGAATGTCGAATTTGGGATCGCCGGCGACCATCGAATTCTTGGCCAACGGTGGGAACGCGCCGGTCAGACCTTGTCCCGCCGCTCCGTGGCAGCTCGCGCAGTTGGTGGAAAAGATTTTTTGGCCGGCAGCGGAACCTGAAGGGCCCGAGCTGGCTCCGGCAGTTTTCATCGGGCCACCGCCCGGGTTTGCGGCCGGCATGGCCGCGGCGGCCTCAGCTTGTTTTTGAACGATCGTAACTTGGCTGTAAATACTTAGGCCGACCACGAGAACTATCGCTAAAACGGTGGCGTTGAGAACGAGACGGCGCGATGAGAATGTCCGCGCGATGCTTCGGTCTATCCAAGGGATTGAAAATAGCACCAAAACAGCAAGACCTGGCAAAATAATGGTCCCGAGCAACTCCGCCCATGGCGGCAAAATGCCGAGTAAACCAAACAGCGCCAAAAAGTACCACGCGGGATAAGGTACGAACGCGGTGTTGGTAGGATCGGCTTTGGCATCCAGCGGTGCCGGCGAAAGAACCGAAAGCAATAGGATTACCGCAAAAAGTAGAAACGAGGCTACGGTGTCCATAAACATCTGGTCGGGCCAGAAGCGTCCCGGACGCAGGGGGCGCGGATTGTCAACCGCGGGTCCGGCTGCCCCGTTATGGCGGAAGATCATCAAGTGCGCGCCGACGAGTGCCACCAGGGCAGCCGGCATAAGCCATACGTGTACGCCGAAAAAGCGATTCAGCGTTAGCGTTCCCATCGTTGGGCCGTCTTGCAAGAAATTCTGGGTAGCGGGACCGATGATTGGGACCGTACCGGAAATATTGATAGCTACTTGCGATGCGAAGTACGCGTTGAGGTCCCAGGGCAGAAGATAGCCGGTGAGTCCGAGAACTAGGGTGATGATGAATAGGAGGACGCCGACAATCCACTGGATTTCGCGCGGTGCTTTGTACGCTCCCCAAACCAACGTTTGTAAAAGATGTAGGGCGACCAGCGCTATCATTGCGGATGCGCCCCAATAATGAAGACTAAGGACGAAATGCTGGAAAGGACTGTCGACCATCGCCTTGGTTGATTCCCACGCGGTCGCCGCCGAGGGTGCATAGAAGAAGGTTAAAAAGATGCCGGTTACGATCTGGATGATCATGGCAAAGAGCGTTGCGCTTCCAAAAACGTACCAATAGCTCGCGCCTCCTGGAACGTCCTCGGTCAGGAAATTTTGGATCAGGGAAAGCACACCGGTGCGCTTTTCAATCCAGGTAAGCATGCGTTTCTCCTAGTCCGCCATTACGACGTGTATGAAAC
>JALYZK010000095.1 GCA_030945705.1 Vulcanimicrobiota bacterium
TTAGCGCCTACAGCGCTTCAAAACACGCCGTCATTGGGCTCACGCGCTCACTCGCCGAAGAATATCGCCATAAGAACATTACGGTCAATGCGGTCTGTCCGGGTTATACGGAGACGGGGATGATGGAGCAAGCAATTTCGAACATCAAACGCAGAACGGGTATGTCGGAACCGCAAGTGCGCCAAGAACTTGCCAAAAACAATCGAGAGGGCCGTCTCCTAGCGCCGGGGGAAGTTGCCGATGCCGTGCTGGCTCTGTGTGAAGAAACGGCGACGGGGAGGTGTGTCGTCTTGCCGGGCGGAGAAATTTGCTGAAATATTCGCGGTGGTCGATTGAGCGTGGCGTCGCGACGATCACGCTCAATCGTCCAGAACGCAAAAATCCATTGACCTTTGAGTCCTACGCCGAGCTGCGCGATTGCTTCCGCGCCTTAGACCGGGACGCTGAGACCAAAGTTATCGTGCTCACCGGTGCCAAAGAAAATTTTTGTTCGGGGGGCGATGTGCGTGAAATCATCGGACCTCTGACGCAAATGAGTTTGCCATCGCTACGTGAGTTTACGCACATGACCGGGGATCTGGTCAAGGCCATGCGCGCGTGCCCCCAACCGGTCGTCGCAGCGGTGGACGGCGTGTGCGCGGGCGCAGGTGCGATTTTGGCCATGGCGTCGGATCTTCGCTATGGTACGGCGCGCAGTACAGTCGCTTTTCTTTTCACGCGTGTTGGCCTGGCCGGCTGCGATATGGGCGCCTGTTCGATCTTGCCGCGCATTGTCGGCCAGGGTCGTGCTGCCGAATTGCTCTTTACTGGGCGCAGTCTTTCCGGAGAAGAAGCTCTGCAATGGGGATTCTACAACGCGTTGCAAACGCCCGAAAACCTTTATCGTTCTGCGTACGAAATGGCGGAGCGCCTGGCCAAGGGTCCAACGGTTGCGCATGCACTCACCAAAAAGATGTTGCACTCGGAATGGGCTATGCCCCTAGATGCAGCGATTGACGCGGAGGCGGAAGCGCAAGCGCGCTGCATGCAAACGGCGGATTTCAAGCGCGCTTACGAAGCATTTATTGCCGGTAAAAATCCGGTGTTCGAAGGCAACTGATGGCGGACCGCTCGTTTTTGCAGTGGCCGTTTTTTGAAGAAGAGCACCGCCATCTGGCCAGCGATCTGGAGACCTGGGCTCGCGACAATCTTACAAACGCCGAGCACGATCGCGATTTGGACAAACGGGCGACTGCAGCAATGCGCAGCCTTGGCAACGCAAAATGGCTGCGTTTTTGCATCCCCGCGCGCTATGGGGGAATGCATGACCCGATTGACGTTCGTTCGATCTGTCTGGCGCGCGATACGCTTGCGCGGTTCGATCCTCTCGTCGAGTTCGTATTCGCCATGCAGGGTCTGGGCAGTGCTTCCCTTTCCTTGTTTGGCTCCCACGAGTTGTGTTCGCGCTATTTACCGGATGTAGGAGCCGGTTTATCAATGGCTGCCTTTGCTGTTTCTGAACGTGAAGCCGGTTCGGATGTTGCGGCAATACAAACACGTGCGATTCTGTCGGGCGATTGCTATATCATTAACGGTGAAAAAGCCTGGATCTCAAACGCCGGCATTGCGGACTATTATGTTGTGTTTGCGCGAACCAGTGAGGAAGGCGCCAGAGGCCTGAGCGCATTGGTTGTTGATGCAGACACGCCCGGGTTGCGGGTCAGTGAAAGAATCGAAACCTTGGCGCCACATCCGTTGGGAGTCGTGCAGCTTCGTGATTGTGCAGTTTCGCGGAAACAGCTTCTTGGCGCGCCAGGCGAAGGGTTCAAGATCGCGATGGCGACGTTGGACATGTTCCGCGCGACGGTGGGGGCTGCCGCACTGGGCTTTGCTCGCCGCGCTATGGACGAGGCTCTGGCTCGCGTACGCGTCCGTCGCTTATTTGGAAAAACCCTGGCCGAATTTCAAATGACGCAAGCTAAACTAGCAGACATGGCGACTGCCATCGATGCGGCTGCCCTGCTCGTGTACCGGGCGGCTTGGATGAAAGATACCGGTGCGCAGCGGGTCACGCGCGAGGCCTCAATGGCAAAGATGTTTGCTACCGAGGCTGCCCAAGAGGTGATCGATTCCGCCTTGCAACTTTTTGGTGGTGAGGGCGTGACCCGGGGCTCAGTCCTCGAAGCACTCTACCGCGAGATCCGTGCGTTGCGAATTTACGAGGGTGCGACGGAGGTGCAAAAACTCATCATTGCGCGCCAGCTCTTAGAACGCACCGGCGCGTGAAGTACAGTGCGCACGTGGATACTTTTGCCGCAGACCATCTCCCCCCGCTGCCGGCGTGGCCAGGCCTAATCTTCGAACTGCCGGAGCTGCAGTACCCGCCGAAATTGAATTGCGCCGTCGAACTCGTTGATAGGCAGATCGCTGCCGGATACGGTAGCCGGCCGTGCGTTATCGGGCTACAAGGCACATGGACCTACAATGAATTTGCTGCCAAAGTCTGCCAGATCGCGCACGTTCTGCGCGACGACATGCACGTCGTTCCAGGGAATCGTGTGCTGCTGCGGGCGCCAAATAATCCGATGCTCGCCGCCTGCTGGTTCGCGGTAATGCGCGCCGGGGCGATTGCGGTTACCACCATGCCGTTGTACCGGTCGGGCGAACTGGCGTACATGCTCCAGAAAGCGCAAGTGACAGCCGCACTGTGCGATGTTCGCTTGCGCGAGGATTTGGAACGCGCCGCCATCGAGCAGCCGCGGATGATATCGGTGTGCTACTTCAACGGGGATGCGCCCGATTCTCTTGAGGTGATGATGCGCACTAAATCAACGCAGTTCGCTGCAGTCCCGACCGCTGCGGAAGATGTTGCGTTGATCGGCTTTACCTCCGGAACGACGGGCAAAGCAAAAGCTACGATGCATTTCCACCGCGACGTCGCCGCGGTCTGCGATTGTTTTCCCGCCTATGTGCTCAAGGCGTCCAGCGAGGATATCTTTTGTGGTAGCCCGCCGCTTGGGTTCACCTTCGGTCTGGGCGGCATCCTACTCTTACCTTTGCGCATTGGTGCTGCGTCGCTATTGTTGGAGAAAGCCACCCCGGAGTTTCTATTGCAAGGGATCGTGGACTTCAAAGCAACGGTGTGTTTCACCGCGCCGATTGCATATCGCGCGATGTCGCGCATGCTCGACCGCTTCGAGCTAACATCGCTGCGAAAATGTGTCTCGGCGGGAGAAACGCTTCCGTTGCCAATCTGGCAAGAGTGGTACGACCGAACCGGTATAAAAATCATCGATGGCATCGGTGGTACGGAGATGTTACATATTTATATTGCCTCTCCGCAAGAGAAGATCCGGCCCGGCTCAACCGGGCAGGTGGTTCCCGGATACCAAGCGCGCATCGTTGACGACGCCGGAAACGAGGTGCCGCCCGGTACAATCGGGCGCTTAGCCGTGCGCGGACCAACCGGATGCCGCTACCTGGATGATTCACGGCAGTCCAGCTACGTTCAAGACGGCTGGAACTTTCCTGGAGACGCATATCACATGGATTACGACGGGTATTTTTGGTACTGCGCTCGCATTGACGACATGATTGTGGCGGCCGGTTACAATATTTCTGGTCCCGAAGTTGAGGAAGCGTTACTGGCGCACGCGCATGTCAGGGAGTGTGCGGTGGTGTCAGCGCCCGATCCCGAGCGCGGCACCAATATGGTTAAAGCCTTCGTCGTCCTCTACACGGACCTCGCTCCGAACGATGCCGAATGCAAATTGCTTCAAGAATTTGTGAAGAGCCAGATCGCTACCTATAAATGCCCTCGTGAAATTGCGTTTGTTAAAACGCTGCCGCGTACGGAAACCGGAAAACTTCAGCGTTTTGTTCTTCGTGAAAGCGTTACGAGGTAGACGGTACTACCGCGGTCGCCTCGATCTCCACTTTCGCTCCATCTTCAAGGAGCGATGATACTTCCACCAGCGTCATGACGGGATAGTGGTTGCCAATGATCTCGCGATACGCCGCCCCGATTTCGGGCCTGGAGCGAAGATACTCGCGTTTGTCGGTAACATACCAGGTGAGACGCACGATGTGCTCTGGCGCGGCTTCTGCTTCGCGTAAGACGGTCGCAACGTTCTTGAGGGCCTGACGTGCCTGGAGCGCAAGGTCGTCTGAGACGAGCTCGAGGCGCTCGTTCGAGCCGATCTGCCCGGCAACGAACACGAGTCGGCCTTGCGCCACAACGCCATTTGAATATCCGCGCGGCTGGGGCCAGTCCACCGGTTGGATGATCTTATGATTCATACGTAATCCGCCGCCGCCGTTAAGTCAGTGGCTCGTGCTATTTTTATCCCATTGAAGACGAACGTTAAAACCACAGTAACGAGCAGGTTTAGCACGAGCGCATAGAGCGCAATGTAACCGCTGAGCGCTCCCTGCCCGAGCGGTAAGGCATAGATCGGTTTGAAACCGGTGCTGACCGCCATTGCGGTACCGGCTAACATCCCCGCAGCCCAGCCGATTAGCAGCGCGCGTGGATGGAACCAATTAGTGTAAAGGCCGATGACGAGTGACGGAAATATTTGGAGCATCCAGCCCCCGCCCAACAATTGAAAGTTGATCGCGTATGGAGTGGGCAGGAACAAAACCAGCAACAAGGCTCCGGCCAACACGACCAAGCACAGAAACCGCGCCACGCGGGTTTGCGCTCCCTGGCGCCCCGAGCGGGAAAAGTACTCGGCAAAAACATTACTGGCGAAAAGATTTGCCGCACCGATCGCCATAATAGCGGCCGGAACGAGTGCGCCGATAACGATTGCCGCGAAAGCCACGCCGGCAAACCAATCGGGGAAAAACTTTGCAAACAACTGCGGAATGGCGTAGTTTGGATTCTTAGGTTTGAGGCCGGCTGCAAGCGCGCAATATCCCAGTAACGCGAGCAGTCCCAGCAAAATCGTATACAGCGGCAAGAGTGCGGTATTGCGTTGAATTACTAAACGGCTCTTGGCACTCAGAATGCTGGTGATCGAATGCGGGTAGATGAAGAGCGAAAGGCACGATCCCAAGGCCAAGGTGGCATAAGCGAAATACAGCGAAGACGGGATTATTATCGTGCCGGGCGGCTTTTTCAGCGGTAGAACGCTCGCCGCGACCTGGAAGATGTGTGCAAAGCCACCGAGCTTACCTGGAATAATAATCACGGCGGCAATTACCGTCACGTAAATTAATGTATCCTTGACGAAAGCGATGAGCGCCGGAGCGCGCAAACCGCTCGTATACGTGTATGCCGCCAGGATAACAAACGCAACGACAAGCGCGATTTTCTCGGCCGACTGAGCCTGGGCACCACCGAATTGAGCAAAGACGACTTGCATTCCAACGAGTTGTAGCGCGATATAAGGCATTGCGGCAAAAACGCCAGTCAATGCAACGGCAAGTTCGAGTGCGCGGCTTCCATAACGATCCCGCACGAAATCAGCGGTAGTAACATATCCACGACGTTTTGCAATTGACCAAAAACGGGGCATCACGACGAACACGAACGGGTATGCAATTGTGGCGTAGGGTACCGCGAAGAACCCCAGCGCGCCGGTGCCGAAAATTAAGGCGGGCACCGCAATAAAGGTGTACGCGGTGTACAAATCGCCGCCCAGTAAAAACCAGCTAACGATGGTTCCGAAGCGACGCCCGCCCAGGGCCCATTCATCCAGGTTATTAAGGTTTCCCGAATGCCAGCGCGCCGCGAAGAAGCCCATGATGGTAACCGCAACGATGAGAAACAGGAAAACGAACAAACCGCTAGATATCATCACGCTCTTTGGTCATGATCAGAACAAGCCCAACGAGAAGTGAGGTGATGATGACCCATAGCATCTGATACCAATAGAAGAACGGCAAACCAAGCACGACAGGATCGCGATGTGCGTAAAACGGAGGCCACAGCGTTGCGGCAAAGGGGACAATGAGTAACGCGTACCACAGCCGTACTCGACGGTTCATCAGGTCGCGATTCGAGTGGCTCATTCGCAGCCCTTTGATTCTAGTGGTCGCTAGGCAAAGCCATCTGCGCCCACAAGGTGCGCAGCGACAGTTCTCCAAGCACCTGGGAGCCGATCATGCCGCAAATGCAGACCGCCGCGCCGATGGCTTCGTAATTTGTGATTCGCGCCCCCAACAGAAAGACGCTTGCAATTCCGGCGACGATGGGCACCAAGAAGTGAAAAAGTGCGGTGCGGGCGGCACCGATACGAGTAATCCCGTAACTCCAAATCGGGTACGTGAGCACGATCGGAAAAATGACTGAATAAACGAATATCCACCAATCGACGGCCGATATGTTTTTGGATGTATGATGAACCAGTGCATAAACGCCGCCTGGAATCAACATCAGGGTACCCATCAACAGGGTGATAGTGAGGAGCGAGACCGGAGAATAGCGATCCAGAAGGCGCGATGAAATGATGGTGTACCCCGCAAAAATTGCAGCCGATACGAGCGTCAATCCATCGCCGAGGCGAACGTGGAATCGTCCATTAAAAGCACCTTCGAAGATAGCGACTCCAAGCAAGGCAGTGACAGCGCCGAGCCACCGCCCGGATCCAATGCGTTCGTATCCAAAACTTGCCAACATTACCAAAACGAAGAGCGGAGACATCGTTCCCAATAGCGATGCGGCGAACGCCGAGGTGTGCGCCAACCCGAGCACCCAAAAATATTGGTTGATCCCGTAGCCGCACGCAGCACATGCCATGAGCATTGAAAGGTCACGCCGCGCAAAGCGCAGCGAACTGCGAAATACGCCGGCAAGAACCAAAGTCAGCGGCGCCATTACAAGGAAGCGTAGGGCCGTAAACCCGAGTGGGTCGATGTCGCTGACCGCCCGTTTGACGGCAACCGAGTTGAGCCCCCAGACGATAACAACAGATGCCAGGGCTAGATACAAGACTATGCGAGGAATATGCAAGACTGCTCGCGCTTCGACGCTAAACACTTATTGATGCAGAACCAACATATTCAACGTTCCACCGGTTACAGCGGAATAGCCTTTGTCGTGGTGGCGGTCGGCGGAGCGGTCTTGCCAGGGATTCCGCCTGACTCGACGGCGCCTGGAAGCGAAATTGCCGCCTTCTTAAACGGACACCGTACGATGTGGATGCTCTCAACGTGGTTAGCGCTGCCCGCTGTGGCGTTCTTCTTGTGGTTCGCCGCAGGACTCAATACGTTTCTGCGCACCGCAACTGAGCCTGATGAAGCGCTGCTGTCGTGGGGCTTTGCCGGGGCAATCGCCGCGGCCACGATGTACTTCGTTTTCTCTGGTATCCAGTGTGCCTTGATTTATCACGGCATACCGACCGGCGGCAGCGATTTCATGCGCGGCGGGTTTGACGTCCTAAATATATTGGCCTCGTACTTCTTCGCGCCGTTCGCCATTTTCGTCGGGGCTGCATCGCTCAGTGTGCGCCGCCATCACGCTCTTCCGATCTGGCTCAGTAGTCTAGGGTTCGTCGCCGTCGCCGTCGATGGCATCGGAACGCTGGCGCCGTTCTTCCGATCGGGTCCACTAGCACCCGGCGCAATTTATGTAGTCTTGGGTTTCTTCGTGCCGATGATCTGGATCATCGCGATTAGCCTCGCAATGATACGCACTCCCGGAATGCGATGAAAGGGGCGACGCTCAGGGGGGAGCGCGTGTGGTCAAGACCGTGCTGCTCGCGACGTGCTGCGAATGTTTTAGCACGACGTTAGTTTCACGGTGAGGTTGTTGACAATTACATTAAAACGAATTTTGCAGTTGAATGGAAGCGCAAGTTTTAGCCGCGGAGGGGAGCCGCTCGCTTACACTCCCGGCGCCCCCCGATGGTTAAGGCGAACATTTGACTCCTCGGAACGCTCTTGCTATAATTCGCTGGTTCCGGCCCACCCCAGGTGCGGCCGAATTTGTGTGTGGAACTAGGAGACTCAGTGCCGACAATCAGCCAGTTGGTTCGTAAGGGCCGTGAAAAGTTGGAAAAGAAGGTCAAGACCCCCGCTTTCCGGGTGGTTCAAACCGGACCTAAGCCGGGTCACCCTGACTTACCCTTGCGCACTTTCGAAGTCACGGGGAATCCCCAGCGCCGCGGCGTGTGCACTCAAGTTAAGACGATTACCCCCAAAAAACCGAATTCGGCCCTGCGCAAAGTTGCTCGAGTCCGCTTGACGAACGGTGAAGAAGTTACCGCTTACATTCCCGGCATCGGGCACAATCTTCAGGAACACTCAGTCGTCCTGATACGCGGCGGCCGTGTAAAAGATCTCCCAGGGGTTCGCTACCACATTATCCGCGGAACACTCGATACGTCCGGCACCGCCAATCGCAAGCAAGGCCGCTCTAAATACGGCGCGAAGCGCGCCGGCAAAAAGTAGTCCTTCAACCAGTCTGTCTTCGATAAACTCGAAGTTGGCGTAAATTACGATGATCATAAAAGGAAGAAGTAGGGAAGTTGCCACGTAAAGGTCCGGTCCCCAAACGGCAGATTCTGCCCGATCCGAGGTTCAATTCCAAAGTGCTTGCGCGCTTCATTAATAAGGTCATGCTTGCGGGGAAGAAATCCACAGCGGAGCAGATCACCTATGATGCGTTGGCCATCGTACAAGACAAAATGGGCAGGGACCCGATGGACATTTTCTCGCAGGCGCTCGGTAATGCCATGCCCCTGGTGGAGGTCCGCCCTCGCCGGGTTGGAGGCGCTACCTATCAGGTCCCTATGGAAGTGCGTCCTGACCGCCGCCAGGCCATGGCCATGCGTTGGCTCATTACCTTCGCGCGCAAGCGCGCCGGTCGCTCTATGGAGGAAAAGCTTGCCGGGGAGCTGATGGACGCCGCGAATAATCAGGGTGCCGCGATCAAAAAGCGCGAGGACACACACAAAATGGCCGAGGCGAATAAAGCCTTCGCTCATTATCGCTGGTAATTTCATCACAATGGCCAGGGAATTTTCGCTAGAAACCACTCGGAATATCGGCATTGCCGCCCACATCGACGCGGGAAAAACAACGGCAACCGAGCGTATTTTGTACTACACCGGCCGTACCCACAAGCTGGGTGAAGTGCATGAAGGCGCTGCCACGATGGACTGGATGCCGCAGGAGCAAGAGCGCGGCATCACTATTACCTCCGCGGCAACAGCCTGCACGTGGCGGGACACTCGCATCAATATTATAGATACGCCCGGGCACGTGGACTTTACCGTCGAAGTCGAGCGCTCTCTGCGCGTGCTTGACGGACTCGTAGCGCTGTTCGATTCTGTGGCCGCCGTGCAGCCCCAATCTGAAACTGTTTGGCGTCAAGCCAACAAGTATAAAGTGCCCCGAATCATCTTTGTCAATAAGATGGACCGGATGGGCGCAGATTTTTTTAATGCGGTGTACAAAATCCGCGAGCGCTTAGGTGCGAAGGCAACGCCGATCCAAATTCCGGTAGGCGCCGAAGATCAATTTAGAGGCGCCATCGATCTGTTTACGATGAAGGCGGTTATTTATACCGATGACTTGGGTTCGGCGATGGAGATGCAAGAAATACCCGATGACTTGCGCGTGACCGCCCAAAAGTGGCGTCATGATCTCATTGAAGCTGTTGCGGAGACCGAAGACTACCTGACCGAAAAATTTCTCTCCGGCGATGAAATTACTGAAGAAGAATTAAAAAAAGCTTTACGTCAAGCTACCATCAAGGGGTCCGTGCTTCCAATGTTGTGTGGCTCGGCATTCAAAAATAAGGGAATTCAACCACTGCTCGACGCCGTGGTGGATTTTTTGCCATCGCCGATTGATGCCAAACCGATTGTCGGGGTTGACAAGCATGGCGATCAGATCGTGCGCAAGGCTGACGATAAAGAACAGTTTGCGGCTCTCGCCTTTAAAATTGCGACTGACCCTTACGGCAATTTGACGTATTTCCGCGTTTATTCCGGCACGCTCGAAAAAGGCTCGTATGTCTACAACGCGCGCTCGGGGAAGAAGGAGCGCATTGGACGCATCTTGCGCATGCATGCCAACCACCGGGAAGACATCGATCAAATCGGCGCAGGCGATATAGCCGCAGCGGTTGGCTTAACCGATACGCGTACCGGAGACACCCTATGCGACGAAAAGAATGTTATCATTTTGGAGAACATCACCTTTCCGGAGCCCGTCATTTCCCAGGCAATTGAACCAAAGACCAAAGGGGATCAGGACAAGCTCGGCATTGCGTTGACGCGTTTAGCTCAGGAAGATCCCACTTTCCGCATGCGAACCGACGAAGAAACGCAGCAAACGATTATTGCCGGCATGGGCGAGTTGCATCTTGAGATCATCCTCGACCGCTTGCGCCGGGAGTTCCGAGTTGAGGCGAACGTCGGCAAGCCGCAAGTTGCCTACAAAGAAGCGATCACACGCGCGGTTGAAAAGCAGGGCAAATTCGTGCGTCAGTCGGGAGGCAAGGGTCAGTATGGCGACGTGTGGATCAAAGTCGAGCCGGGGGCTCCCGGCAGCGGCTACGTTTTCGAATCCAAAGTCGTCGGCGGTTCCGTGCCGAAAGAATACGTTAAACCAGTCGGGGAAGGCATCCGCGAAGCGTCGCAAAGCGGCATACTCGCTGGCTACCCGGTACTCGATTTCAAAGCGACGCTGTTCGACGGCACCTATCACGAAGTGGATTCCTCGGAGATGGCTTTCAAAATAGCCGGTTCTATGGCGTTTAAAGAAGCGAATAGGGCCGCCGGGCCGATTCTCAAAGAGCCGATTATGGCCGTTGAAGTGACGACTCCCAAGCTTTACATGGGCGCTATCAATGGCGACCTAATGCGCCGCCGGGGGGTGATCCAGTCCACGGAGGAAGCGCCCGGAGAAGCACAGGTCGTGAAGGCTCATGTGCCGCTCTCCGAAATGTTCGGATACGCGACGGACATGCGTTCGGCCACCCAGGGTCGCGCCACGTATACCATGGAGTTCAGCCACTACGAGAAAGCTCCCAGGTCCGTTGAGGAAGAGATCGTGTCAAAGGCAGCGGGAAAAAAGCCAGCGGCGTAGACCGCGATAGCGCTCCCCAAAACAAGAAGTAAACATCATCGCACCGTTTATAAAGGATAAGATAAGGAAAAAATGGCGAAGGCAAAATTTGAGCGTAGCAAACCGCATGTAAACATCGGCACGACGGGGCACGTCGACCACGGCAAGACAACGCTTACCGCGGCGATTATCAATTGCCTCGCCACCGAAAACGCAAACATTGCGCGGCGCAATGTCGATGAC
>JALYZK010000104.1 GCA_030945705.1 Vulcanimicrobiota bacterium
GGCCCAAATCTCTTCGTCGGTCATGTTAGCGACAAGCGTCGCAGTCTCCGGATAGCGGCCAAAAAAATGCTCGCGCACGAACGCGCCATTGTTGGCTTTAAAGGTTTGGTAGTCGCCGTCCACGCACTCGTTCATGACTTGCACCAAACGGCCGCTGGTATCTTTTGCCAACAGACGATCCCAGTTGCTGCCCCAAACAACCTTTATGACGTTCCAACCCGCGCCACGGAATACGCGCTCCAATTCCTGAATAATTTTTCCATTGCCGCGCACGGGACCGTCCAAACGCTGCAAATTGCAGTTGACGACGAAGATCAGGTTGTCGAGCTGCTCGCGAGAGGCCACCGACA
This sequence comes from Vulcanimicrobiota bacterium, assembly GCA_030945705.1. GTDB lineage: Bacteria > Vulcanimicrobiota > Vulcanimicrobiia > Vulcanimicrobiales > Vulcanimicrobiaceae > JALYZK01. The sequence goes on from JALYZK010000104.1 coordinate 351, forward strand.
CCGCGCCCAGTGTTTCCGGCTCATCAACTTCACCGTCACCTACGAAGGCCCATACTTTACGTCCCGTTGTGTCGGCGATCCCGCGGTTATGCAAGTACTTCATGAACCGTGCTTGATAGAGCGCCATGATCGGTCCCAGACCCATCGAAACCGTGGCGAATTGCCAGAACTCCGGCATCAACCACGGATGCGGATAGGACGACAAGCCCTTTCCACCGACCTCTTGGCGGAAGTGGTCCAGCTGTTCTTCGCTGATGCGACCCTCAAGAAAGGCGCGAGCATAAAATCCAGGCGAGGAATGCCCTTGGAAAAAGACCAAGTCGCCGCCGTGCGTTGCGGATGGCGCATGAAAGAAGTGATTGAACCCAACGTCGTAGAGGGTCGCTGAGGAAGAAAAACTTGCTACATGGCCGCCCAACTCCGAGGAGTGCTCGTTTGCGCGCACTACCATTGCCATCGCATTCCAACGCACGTAGTGCCGCAAGCGGGTTTCCAGCTCGTCGCTGCCCGGCATCGGTGGTTCTTCAGAAGGTGGAATCGTGTTGATGTACGGCGTTTGAACGCCGAGCGAGACATGGGCTCCGCCGCGCTGCGCCCTGGCTACGAGTTCTTCAATGAGCTCCTTGGCTCGCGCAGGCCCCTCGTGCAGCAACACTCCGTCAAGGGCGTCGAGCCATTCCTGGGTTTCTTGCGCGTCCGGGTCGGCGGGAAGAATCACGTGCGGCCCTTTCGCGCGGCAAACTCTCTTCCTGCGAACGCGCCGCATGACCGGATGAATCGCCCAACGGTGGGTGCACGCAACCGTTCAACTGCGGGGAATCAGAAACAACAGTGAGGCGCCAAAGACGACGGCGCCAACACAAAAGCTAAAGACCGAAAAGGCCATTACTCGCCGTAGCCCGATCCCGGCAATGGCGAGAATCGGCAATGCCCAAAACGGTTGAATCATGTTTGCAACTTGCTCGCCCATCGCAACGCCCATAGCGGTGGCGGGCAGAGAAGCATGGAGTTTTAGCGCGGCGGGTACGGCGAAAGGACCCTGAACGGCCCAGTGACCGCCCCCGCTGGGAACGAACAGACTAATGATTATGGAGGATACGTAGCTCCAAAACGGCAGCGTGGCAGCGGTGGAAAATGTGAGGAACCAGCTTGCGATAACGCCTGCCAGCCCCGTCGCGGTCATCATGCCCATGATCCCGCCGTACAGCGGATATTGAAGTATTAACGGCCCGGTTACTCGCGCCGCACTATTTACCGCCTTCACGTAGGCGATCGGGCGCCAGTGCAACAGCAAACCAGCAATCAAAAAGATAAAGATAACCGCGTTAATGTCAATTGAAAAGTGCCCGCGGGCCAAGCTGCCGGTAAAATAATAAAGACCGGCTAAGGCTAGGACGACGTTGAGCACCCACGCATTTTCCAATAAGGACGCGAGGGTCTCGTCCACACGCACTTCGCTGGAAACTTCGTCCTCCGCGACCAATCGTTCAACGTCACCCGTTACGACTTCACTTGCCGCAGGCTCGAGTGCACGAAACACGAGCGGCATTACGATGAGCATCGTGATAACCGGAACCAGATTAAAGCTCCGGAAGATCGTCTGCCCGAGCGGCAGCGTATGCCCGGTGAACTTCTCTACGATGTTGAGCGCGGACCCGGGGGTCGCTTGCGCGAGGGCTATGGAGCTGGAAAGCCCACTCGCCCACACCACAAAACCGGTGTATGCGCCGGCGACGAGCCAGCCAAAATCAATGTTCATGCGCTTTGCGATGCCGCGAGCGATCAGGGCAGCAACGACTAGTCCAAAGCCCCAATTGATCCAACAAGCGAGGCTTGAAACGAGGATGGTGAGCGTCACAGCGCCCTTTGTACTGCGTGGGCGTGATGCGATCAAATTCAACAGAGATCGGACTGGGGTCGCATTCGCAAGTGCGTATCCGGTTACTAAGATTAAGATCATCTGGAACGCGAAACTTAGAATGTCGAAGATGCCGGAATACCACGATTGGACGATCTCTTGGGCCGAGTGATGTGGTGCAAAAATCGCCGCCAATACGGCCGTAAGCAGCGTAAGGAGCACGGCGTAGATGTACGGGTCCGGCATGGCGTACTC
>JALYZK010000163.1 GCA_030945705.1 Vulcanimicrobiota bacterium
CGTATAAAGTCGGTATTGTCGGCAGCGGCTTTGGCGTTTCCACGCATCTACCGAGTTACGCCGCGCATCGCGCATTTGAAGTGGTCGCCTTGGCATCGCCGCATCGAGCGGCAGCGGTCGCTGCAGAGCGCAGTATCCCATATGCTTTTGAAACCTGTCGGCAAATGCTTTCTGCCGATATCGAACTGGACGTGGTTTCGGTAGCGTCGCCGCCCCTCGCGCACTACCACGATGTGCTCGCCGCCTTGGCAGCTCGCAAACACGTGTTGTGTGAAAAACCTATGGCGCTAAATGCTGCTGAGGCCCGAGAGATGACGCAGGCTGCTAAAATCGCGGGAACGGCGTGCGGCATCGCGCACGAATTTCGCTTTATTCCCCAGCGCCAGGCGCTGCGAGAACTCATTTCAAATGATCACATGGGTCCATTACGCAACATCGAAATCACCGAGCTGCACGAGTTTTTGCGCGCGGACGGCGACCGGAAGAACAACTGGTGGTTTACCCGGCAGGCGGGCGGCGGAATAACCGGCGCTTTGTTCGCCCATCTCATCGACGCATCCAATTGGCTTGCTGGCAGAGCGCCGCAAAAAGTATGCGGAATGGAACGCACGGCAAACGTTCATCGCCGGGACGTTTGCGGCGCCTTCACCAGCGAGGTCGCTGACGGAGTGGGCGCGCTAATCGATTATGGAGACGGTTTGATTTCTCGGCTTACCTGTGATGCAACGGTTAGAGTAGCTTCCAACACTATAGCGGTGCACGGCGAAGCTCAAAGCGCCGTCGCCAGCGGTGAAAGCGCGCTTGAAGTACGACTATTTACAATCGATCAGTTTGAGACTTCCGAGCTGAACTGCACCCCTTTCAAATACGCCAAGTTTGCTTCGGTCGGGGCCAACGTGCCGATGTTTATGGCACTTTTGGATGAGTTTCAAGCTCAAATAGAAACGGGAAAAAGCGCCTTGCCCACTTTTGAAGACGGCCTCGCAACGCAAGGGGTGCTGCAAACGGTAGGTTATTGTGTTTGAGCGGCGCCTATGGCAATCGTCAGAATCGCAATGTCATCCGTATGAGTCGGATTGCTCACCACTCTTTTATAGATAGCCATGGCGGGATTGTGCGAAAGTGTTTTTGCCTCCGCTGCTGCGGCGACGCGCAGCAGATACTCGCCTTGGGCAAGGTCGCGTTTAAACTCGACTAAGCCGTCTGTATAGAGTACGATTAGCGTGCCGGCTGCGCAGGCAATCTTCTGGGCGGCAATTGGCGCTTGATCGCGCATACCCAGCGGCAGGCCCTCTACATTGATTTCAGCGATGCTGCCATCGGGCGAGCATACAAGCGGAGCAGGATGGCCGGCACTGCTATAGGTTAACGTACGTTCTTTAGGATCGAAAAATCCAAAACCAGCCGTGGCAATAACGTCGCGCTGATGTAGCTCCAAGAGCCGGCTCGCGTGATCCAAAACGCGCGACGGATCGTGGTGCCCGAGCGCTGCCGAACGAATCGCCTGGCGGATTTCGCCCATGACGACCGCGGCTACCAAACCGTGCCCGACTACGTCGCCGATTGAGATGACGATCCGCCCGTCGTGCAGCGCAAAAGCATCATACCAATCGCCCCCGACGTTCAGTTCGTGCGCCCCGGGAATATATGCACAGGAAAAGGTTGCGTTGGGCACCTGCGGCAAGCTGTCGGGAAGCATAGCGCGCTGCAACGTCTCGGCAACAATGTGCTCCCGCGCGAAAACTTGCGCGTTATCGAAAGCAATCGCTGCATGGCGCCCAATCTCTTGCGCAAGCGGAATATCAGATTTCGAATAGCGGCGGTTCGAATCGGAATAAACTAGACTCATCATGCCGAAAACTTCACCCCGCGCCAGCAGTGGGATCACCAGCGTCGAGCGGGCATTGACCTGCTCAACCAGCGAACGATGCTCTGCATCCACGGAGAAAAGAGCACGTAGTTGCGGGTTGACCTCCGGCAAAATGATCGGCTCGCCCGCGCGCAAAAGATGCGCCACTCCAGGTTGATCCGGTGTTAAGGGGTACCGTGCATGCATCTCCGCGAGTACGGCGACCTTTTCGGGATTGACATGCGCGATCCCAAGGGGTCGGACGCGGTTTTCTTCGTGGACAATAATTTGACAATAATCCGCCAACTGGGGGACAAGCAATTGCGCGAGTTTACTCGTAAGGATGTCGCAATCCAAGGATTCCGATAGCACGTTGCTCACGCGCGAGAGAAGGCGCAATGTTTCGTGTGCTCGTTTCTGATCGTCGATGTCGGTGCTCGTGCCGAACCATCTGACAAGGGACCCGTCGGAGGCGCGCAGCGGCAGCGCTCGATTCAGAAACCAGCGATATGCCGCGTCGCCGCTGCGCAGGCGGCACTCCGCTTCAAACGGTTCTCCGCTAACCTGGGCGGCCTTCCAACGTTCCACGAGATCCCGCACATCGTCTGGATGGGTTACCTGTTTCCATCCCCAGCCGGCGGTTAATTCAAAAGTTAGCCCGGTATAGGCAAACCATCGCCGGTTGTAGTAATCGACTGCCCCGTCTGCGGTAGCCGTCCACACGATTTGCGGAATGATCTCGACCAGGACAGGGTAATCTTCAAGGACTTCGCTTGGTCGCACGACGCCGCGCTTTCAAAAAAGAACACGCCGGAGCGCTAAATGCAGCTACGGGGCTCTTGCTAGTTTGCACAATGCTGCTCGAGGGCCTCTTGTGCGGCGCGCCCCCTAAGGGGGGTTAGGGTCCCCGCTGCCCACGGCGAGGGCCCGATACACGTTGAGCCGGCCGCTGCCTTGTTTGGCCCCCCCCCCGATGTCATCGGCGGTTTTCTGCAACAAATCTTTGACGTGCGCCACTGAGAAGCCGGGCCTGATCGAAAACAGCAGTGCTGCGGCGCCGGAAACGTGTGGGGTTGCCTGCGAGGTCCCCGCAATAAGAATCGAACAGGGCTGAAACGTACAGGCAAATTTCGTCGCGGAATTTGAATAGATGTTTGAAATCCAGTGGCGGACGTCGGGATCGTTCCCGCTGCTTGGATCGCCTCCGGGAGCAACAAGACTCAGTGAATTTGTGGCGCTAGCGGTGTAATTGGAATAGGGGGCCACGTATTCGGAGAGCTGTTTTGGATTTGAATCGTTGAGCGCACTTGCACCGACAGCAATTACCCCGGCATACCCCGCGGGATAACTAATTTGAGTGCATTTGGGGGCGTCGTTGCTCGCCGCCGCGACGACCACAACGCCCTTGTTGATCGCGTTTGCGATGGCCGCGGCCTCGGCAGGGTCTGGACTGTCGGGGCACTGAGTTCCGCCAATGCTTAGGTTAATGACCTTAGCGTTGTGCCGCACAGCTTCATTTATCGCAACGATCTCGTCCGCCACACTGCCACAGCCAGTCGTACCGATCACTTTATATTCCTGAAGTTTCACGTTAAAACCGACCCCGGCAAAACCGTAGCTATTGTTTGTCTCATCGGCGGCTATACCGGAAACGTTCGTTCCGTGTCCGTCGGTGTCTACAATCGCGGCCGCGCTCGAGTCAATGCTGCCGTTTCCTTTGTCGATTGTTTCATAAAACGCAACTTTACCTTGAAGCTCTCGGTTAGCCGGATCAAAACCGGTGTCGATCACAGCTATCTGTACGTTTGGATCACCAGTCGTGTATCCCCAGGCGTGCTCCATACCGATTACAAACATGTCCCACTGCGTTTTGTTATCGAACAGCGGGTCGTTGGGCACGATGGGCACGCTTATTTTCGGCGCACGTAGCCGCACGGGCACTACGTCAGCGATTTCTGGCCTCCCGCGCAAGTAGCCGTTTACCGCATCAAGATGCCCCGGCCGGACGGTGACGACGCGCGCAACGGTGTTCTGTGGTCCCGGCCCGATGTCGGTTCCTGAAATGATCCCATCGAACGACTCAACGTTCTTAAAGCGATCTTCACCCCGCAGGAATGGTTTCGTACGATAATAGACTTCGAGGTGACGGTCATCGTAGGCAGCTGTCGTTTGGGCAAACAGTCTTCCAGCCGACGCTGGAGACCCAATGCCAGAAAGCGCCGAGCTTGCGCCGCAGGCGCTACGGGCCGGCGCCGGTGTAGGCGGGGGGCCCATGCTGGTGCTGCTGCTGCTGCTGCCGCCTCCGCCTCCGCACGCGTTGAGAAATAGCGTACCAAGCAATGCCACGGGCAATACTTTTTTTTTGGTAGCAGAGTGCACGCGATACTCCCTTGCATTGCTTGCGTTAAGTATGTAGATTCAATACGTCTGCGGTTACGATGAAGTTCCGTGGTGTTGCAAAGCTTCCCACAACAGACCTTTAGCGGTAGTTGTGGCGCGTCGCTGGATCTGAGCTCGGTCGCCATAAAATTGAAACTTGCAGGCCTCGGCTTTCGCCTCGCGTGCAATCGCGAACCATACCAAGCCTACCGGTTTGTCGGCTGAACCACCGTCGGGCCCGGCGATTCCCGTGGTAGCGACTGCTAGCGAAGTTCTAAGCCGCGCTTGAACGCCCCGCGCCATCTGTATGGCCACCTCTTGGCTGACCGCGCCGTGCCTTTCTATTATATCAGCTTCCACACCTAAAACATCGGCCTTTACAGAATTCTCATAAGCGACCACGCCGCCTTTGAAGCTTCTCGAAGCGCCCGCGACCCTGCTCAATGCAGCGCAAACGGAACCGCCGGTACACGATTCGGCAACCGAAACACTTTTATTGTTTTTTTGTAAGAGCGTGTGGATCGCGGATTCCAAGGAGCACTCATCGTTGCCAAAGATGGCCCCCTCCAAACGCGTGCGTAATTGTTCCTCAACGGGAGCAATAAGCGCATCGGTCTCTGCGGCATTGGCAGCTTTGGCCATCAGCTTCACATCGACCACTCCTTCATGCGCGAGAACGGCAATTTTCGGATTCTGCGAACCCAGAAAAAGGTCCGCAATGCGATGATCCACCTCGGATTCGGCCAGTCCGAACGTGCGCAAGACGCGCGTGCGTATCGTCCCGGAAATCCCGAGGTGTTCGCGCAACCAAGGCATCAGCCCGTCGGCGAGCATGGGGCGCATCTCATGAGGAACGCCGGGCATGCATGCCACGAACTTGCCATCGTCGCGAAAGGCGATAAACCCCGGTGCAGTGCCGTGTCGATTGTGTAATACGACGCTTCCCTTTGGAATCAGTACCTGTTTGTAGTTGTTTTCGCGCATTACGCGCATATTAGCAGCAAAGATCTCTCTCATGGCCAGCCGCGATTCTTCGTGCACTTCGAGTGGCAAGGCAAGCGCGACGGCGGTCGCCTCTTTTGTCAGGTCGTCGACGGTAGGACCTAAGCCGCCGGTTGCAATCACCCCGTCGGCCCGCCCTAGGGCAGCGGTTATCGCCGCGCTGATACGATGCTCGTTATCACCTACGGAGTGCGAGGTGAACACATCGATACCGCTTTCCGCGAGACGCTGCGCGATATACGGTCCATTGGTATCGATGAGTTGCCCCAGCAGTAGCTCTGTTCCAACACTCAAAAGTTCGACTGAAGGCATCAGCTTTTGTCTGTGAAGTGCGGTAACTGCGCTTCCATCGAAGGCAAAAACCAGGCTGGATATTGAAGCGAAACAACTACCTCGAAACCATCCGCTGCCTCGATCATCGCTTTACGGCGTTGTGCCGATGAATCAGGATACTGTCTGCGCGCGCGTTGCCTTTGCATCGCGAGACAATTGATAAAACGGACAAACGTACCGTCCATGACGGTTTGCAAGGCGTTTTTTAATATCTTGCCAACCCGTGGCGCCAAACCGGCTGTCGAAATGGCTACCCTTACGGGGCCCGCCTTAACGATCGCAGCCATAGCCACAAAGCCGTATTTCGGCTGATCGATGCAGCACAAGAGAAAGCGCTGACGATCCGCAAGCGTCCGCAAGCGCGCTGAAAATTCCGCGTTTTGCGGGGTTGATATCACGAAGAACGCCTGCGCGAGCTCTGATTCGTCGATCGCTTCTTCACTCTTAATCCACACAACGTCGGCGCCAACTTCTCGCAAGGCCGCTTCTTTTTCGATGGCCTCACGGTCGGTGCCAATAACGACGCATCTGCGTCCAACCAGATTCAGGCTGACGGGAAAAAAAATCAAAAGTCCACCGGCCTTAGATAAAACTCGTTGATAGCGGTGTTTGAAAGCATCGCGGTCGTTGGAAGGTGGCGCTTCCAGTGAGTGCCCTCGATCCGCCTGCGAACCAGTTCAACGTCCCTCTCGTCAAAGCCACGCTCAATGAGCTGCCTATCCGAGTATCCCAGCAGCATCTGCGCCAGAATCGCATCCGCTCGCGAATAACTGAGGCCAAGATCGCTTTCGTCGGTCTGATTTACTTCCAGATCGGCGGAGGGAGCTTTGTCTACAATTTGGGCAGGCACACGAAGATAGCGTGCCAGCGCCCATACCTGCGTCTTGAACAAATCGCCCAAGGGATTAACGGGCGGAGAATCATCGGCGTGCCAAGTGAAATACCCAAGCAGCCGTTCCGTCTTGTTACCGGTTCCAACTGGAAGTGCCGCCAGCTTTGCGGACTGATCGAACAGCACCAGCATGCGCACTCGCGCCATGGCATTGCCTCGCCGGCGTGGGTCGGCCTCTGTTTCATATTGGAAATATCCGTCAACGGCAGCGGTGATATCGATGGTCCGTGCGTTTATACGCAGGTCATCGATAACGCGCTCGGCGTCGTAAAGACTGGCTGCGCTGGAAGTGCGATACGGCATGCGAACCGCAAACACGTTGTCCGCTCCAAGAGCGCGCGCACACAAGTACGCGGTAACCGCAGAATCAACACCGCCACTTAAACCGACGACCGCTCTGCCGATCCCGCGTCGCTCCCTCAGTTCATCCTGTAAAAAAGCCTCAAGCCACTGCGCGGTGACCCCCGCATCGATTGATGGTGGGCCGGGAACGCCCAGCTGCGGCTGCATCACGGGGAGTGTGATTGCACGCCTCGCGGCAACGGCAAACCATCATCGAGCAGCAAATCAGGGAGCACTGCACGCAAGTCACCGAGCAGCGGCAAGTTGGCTCGAGCGATATCTATTTCACCGACCTGGAGCGTTGCGCGCAGGATGCAGGAACCAAGCGCCGGGGCCTGCACGATAATCTCGCCCCGCGGGCTAATGATACTCGATGAACCGGTCATGCCCTTACCGCCCTCAAAGCCCGTCAGACTCGCATAAATAATGTACAGACCGTGCTCGACCGCGTGGTTTATCAAAAGGGATCGCCAGTGCGATACGCTCTCAAGCTCACCCTTGCCGCTAATTCCGCGCCCAGGCGAGGCGCTTGGAATTATAATGAATCGTGCGCCTTTAAGGGCGCAGATCGTCGGCATGATGGCGTGCCAAGCGTCTTCGCACACGAGCAGCGCCATGTGTCCGAATTTGGTCTCGAACACCTCGAGTTTACGACCGCGCGAAAGGAAGCGCTCTTCATCGAATACACCGTAGGTGGGTAAGAACATCTTTCGGTGAACGTGAAGGATGCGACGAAGATCCGGCTCCACAGACAAGTACAGTGCACTGTTGTAGAACGTGCCCTCGTCGGTTTCATAGAATCCGCAAGCAATGTCGACCTTGTTATCCGATCCCGTGCTTTGCCAGGCTTGCGCTAGTTCGTCCGCTAAGCGAGACGCGCTTACCGCCAAATCGTAGACCGCACCTTCCAAGAAATAGCCCGTGAGGGCAGCCTCTGGGAGCACAATCAAATCAACGGAGTCCTCAGAAGCGATTTGGGCGAATGCTTCGCGCAAAGATTGCAAATTCGCCTGGAAATCGCCTTTGCGTGGTTTGTTTTGCACCACGGCAACGCGCACTTTATCCGGTAGCGCCAAGTTTGATCGGCGTTTCATCAAGTTGCACAGCCGTAATCTTTTCTGCTATCTCCTCGGCCGCGTTAGTCCAGATTTCCGAAAGCGTTGGATGCAAATGCGGAATCCGCAAAAATTCAAAAACCGTGGCGTGATAATGCATTGCCACGATTAGTTCATGAATTAGATCGGAGGCATACGGACCCAAAACGGCTGCGCCAAGAATTTTACCAGTATCGGAGGAAGCCATCATTTTAACAAAACCCTTGGTCCGACCGATTGCGATGGCTTTTCCGTGCTCCGCGAAAGCATACGAGGCTTTGATATAGCCAACGCCGGTAGATTGCAAGTCGCGCTCTGTGTCACCCACGACGGCAACTTGCGGTTCGCTAAAGATCGTGTGCGCCTTAACCAGCGAATAATCTGCCGGCTCGGCGGAGTTGTCGATGGCATTTCGCGCTGCAATCTCGCCTTGATAAATCGCAACGTGGACCAGCAAAAAGCGTCCACTCACATCACCCACAGCGAAAATGTGCGGATTACTCGTACGCAACGATTGATCGACTTCAATGCCGCTGAGCGGGTGCGCCCGGACCCCCGCTTTCTCGAGTTCGAGCCCCTCGATGTTAGGGACGCGGCCGAGGCAATAGAGGATCTGTTCGGCGGCAAGCTCTCCGTGGACACCATGCTTTCGGACGTGGACGACTTTCTTCGCGTCCCGAATTTCAACGCGCTCGATCACGGTCTCGGTGCGAACGTCGATACCCTCCTCACGGTAACACTCGGTGAGCGCATGACCGATATCGTGATCTTCCCCAGATAGCAGATGGGGCGAACGCAAAACGATCGTCGTTTTGACACCCATCCGCGCAAAGAATTGTCCTAATTCGGAACCTACGTAGCCACCGCCCAATACCAACAATGATTTGGGCAGTTCGGACAATTCGAGGGCACCATCGCTGTCAATATAGCCCGCCTGCGCTAATCCCGGTACCGACGGAGGTGCTACAATGCTGCCGGTGGCGACGATAAACCGTGCTGCCTCTAAGATGATGTCCGCCCCGACCGCCAAACGCGTTGGCGAAAGAAACCGCGCGCGTCCTTCATAAAGCGGAAACTCGCGGATTCCCTCGATCCGGTATTCGGCAAAACCACGAATAATCTCACGCTTGCGTTGCATGACGTACCGGAAATCGACTTGCGGGTTGGGTGCAATTATTCCCAGGTGTTCGGCGTCTTTGAGGTCTGCCAGCGCATCGCTGGTCGCCAGCAAAGTTTTTGACGGCATGCATCCGCGCAGTATGCAAAGGCCACCGAGCGGTCCCGTGTCCACGAGCGCCACCTCGACGCCGCGGCGTTGCGCGACTCGCGCTGCGGCATAACCGGCCGAGCCTGCGCCAACGACGATCAGGTGGTGGTAAAACGTGTTCATGCTCTTTTTAACCCAGGTTGCGGTGCAGGGGTGACGACGGCCCTTAGTATGACAGTCGCAGCGGCTTCGCGCCCAGGCGGTGAATGCTTTCTATAAAGCGTACCGTGCCGCTCGTCGAATGCATAACGATGGAGTGGGTCCGAGCGTTATTCCCGAAAAATCGAACGCCGCGCGTGAGATCGCCGTCCGTTATTCCCGTCGCCGCAAAAACGATATTCTCACCTTTCGCGAGGTCGTTTAACGTCAACACCCGGTTTAGATCACCGAAGCCCATAGCTTTGGCCCGTTCCGCTTCCTGCGCGTTTCGGGGCTCGAGGCGGCCCATAAAGTTCCCGCCCAGACACTTGAGGGCCGCAGCCGCCAAGACTCCTTCCGGTGCACCACCCGTACCTATCGCTACGTGAATTCCGGTGCCTTCCACTGCCGTTGCAATTGCCGCATCGACGTCGCCGTCGGAGATAAGCTTGATGCGTGCACCACTTGCGCGCACCCCGGAGATGAGCTCCTGGTGCCGCGGCCTGTCCAGGATCACAACGGTCACGTCATTTATGGCGCGGTCCAGGGCATTCGCAACGGCTTCCAAATTTTCACGGACGGGCGCATCGATATGCACGAACGGAGCGGCCTTGTGTCCTACGGCCAGTTTCTTCATGTACGAGTCTGGAGCGTGCAGTAAGCCGCCGCGCTCGGAGATCGCCATCACGGCGATGGAGTTCGGTAAGCCATTGGCGACAAGGTTCGTGCCTTCCACGGGGTCGACGGCGATGTCGACCTCAAACCCACCACGCCCTAACTCTTCGCCGATGAAAAGCATGGGTGCCTGGTCGCGCTCACCTTCGCCGATGACAATGCGGCCGGCGATTTCCATCTCGTTGAGTGCTTCACGCATTTTCTGCACTGCGGCGTCGTCGGCGGTATCGCGCTCACCACGGCCCATCCAGCGCGACGCCGCCAGCGCCGCGCGCTCGGTCACTTTAACGAAGTCAAGCGTGTCCACCGGGCTGGTAAGCGGACCGGACATTGTGGCGGCCATGGGCTTGGGCTACAAGGGAAGCGGGTCGATTCCTTTTAAGCAGAGATGCGTGTCCGTGAAGGTTCCGGGGCTCGCGTACTTCCGTCTCCGTGTACATATCACGGAGCTTATTTTTGTTGCGGGCCTGCCGGCGCTCGCGACGGTAGCTTTTGCAGGACTAACCGCGGGATTCTTTGCCTGGTACTTCGTTCTCATTCCGCGTCACAACGAGGTACTCGCGTCCTTGGGACTGCCGCTTGCAATAGCCGCGGGCGTGGTGGTAGCGCTTTGGCTGTGGGTGTCTTACAGCCGATATTTCGCGCGCCGAACCAATATCCGGCTGGAACATTCGCTTCGATACGATGCAACCTCTTGGGCTGCAATTGCGCTGCTGTGGCTGACCTTCTTGCTTCCGCTCAGTATCACGCACTCCGGCAGAGCGCTACTTATAGCAGCCGGAACTTTTGCCGTAATTAAACTCTTGATTGCCATGCGGTTTAATCAAACGGTACGCGAAGTAACTATCGACTTCGCGTTGACGCGCTTGGCAATTATCGTCATAGCGGAACTAGCCGCCGTGACCATCGGTCAACGAGCTGGCACTCACGTTGCGGAATCCTCGAATCTGCTTCTCGCCGTCTGGGGCCGGTGGGACGCGGTGCACTATCTCGATATAGCAACGCAAGGCTACTTTGGAACCGACATGGCCTTCTTTCCGCTCTATCCAACCCTTATCGCGATCCTCGGTCGGCTTGCCGGCAATCATTTGGTGGCCGGAATGCTGATCTCCAACATCGCCTTCTTCTTCGGGCTGCTGTATTTTTATAAATTGGTCGAGCACGAGTTCAATCGAAGTGTCGCACGACGCGCGATTTTCTATGTCTCTATTTTCCCCACAGCGGTTTTTTTCTCCGCAGTATACACCGAAGCACTGTTCTTTGCGTTGACGGTCGCGTCGTTTTACTATATCCGCGGGCACGAATGGCTCTTGGGGGGTCTGATTGGCTTCTTTGCCGCCTTGACACGTGTCGAAGGCGTTTTACTCATTGTGCCGTTCGGAATTGAATGGTGGAACGCTTATCGCGCAGGGCAACGCGGGCTGGCGCGTCCCCTAGTCGGCGGGAGCCTCATTCCGCTGGGCTTGTTGGCGTATATGATGTATCTTTGGGTTTTGCGCGGAGATGCGCTGTATTTCTCTCACGTTCAGGCACACTGGCATCGCCACTTCGCACCCCCCTGGGTCAGTGTTGCGCAGGCATTTCACCTCATTTTTACGGCGCATTTGCCTCAGACCGTTGCTAACAAGGCTTTGGAACTGAGTTTCACTTTCCTCATGCTCGCGGTGCTCATTGCGGGATACAAACGGCTGCGCCCATCGTTTAGCGTGTATATGGGGCTTTCGATACTAATGCCCATGTCGACTTCAAGCCTCATGAGCATGCCGCGCTTCGCCCTGGTGCTCTTTCCCATGTTCGCCATTCTTGCGCTCTGGGGGGGACGTGCCTCGGTCAACAACGCCATTGTCGCCTTAACTTTACCGCTGCTTGGATTGTACACGGTTCTTTTCGCCAATTGGTACTGGGTTGCTTAGTTGACCAGCAGCCTCGGCAAGATCACCCGGCGTCGCGGGGTCCGACAATTCGTGAAGTTCGGCATCGTGGGCGCCTCAGGGTTCCTTGTCAATTTGCTGGTCTTCACGTGGCTGCATCGTAGTGCGTCTCCGTACTGGTTCGATTTCGCCGTCGGTTTCATGACCGGTGGCGTTTCAAATTACTTCCTAAACCGAATTTGGACTTTCCGCTCTTCCGGACATGCAACCAAGCAAGGCGCACAGTTCTTGCTGGTTTCGGCGTGCGCGCTATTGCTGGGCCTACTCACCTCGTACATATTAAAAACACTGCTAAATTTCAATCACGATCACACCGTATGGTTTATGGCAACGGCGGCGGGAATGGTCGTCAACTTCTTTGCGAACAAATATTGGACGTTTCGCGACTCACCTTAGCGTTCCGTAATTACCGGCCGTCGCTCTGGAGCATTTCGCTCGGAGCGATTTTGCTGTTGGCCGTGTTGCTTCGCCTTAAGGGAATTAATAATCCCTTGTTGGATCATCCGGGTTGGCGTCAAGGTGATACCGGTGCCATCGCGCGCAACTTTGCGCTGCTGCAATACAATCCGCTTTACCCGCAAACTGATTATGATGGGCCGCCACCCAACTATGTAGAGCTGGAACTCCAAATAGTGCCGTTCTTGACGGCAACCCTGTACAAGGTATTCGGTGTCCACGAAGTTTTCGGGCGGATAATAACTCTTTGCTTCAGTGCGTGGACCATCGGGGTTCTTGCCTACTTTGGCCGCTGGCTGTACGCAAGCTCGGGCGCCGGACTCCTTGCGGCTCTACTCTTTTCAATTTTCCCCGGCAGCCTGTACTACGGCAGAACCTTCATGCCCGACACAACGATGGTATTTTTTTTAACTGCGGCGCTCTATGCGTGCGCAAGATACCTGACTGAGGACACAAAACTAAACTGGCGCGCCGCCACGAGGTGCTCAGCGCTTTTGACGCTGGCCTTTCTAGCAAAACCGGTTGCACTGGTCGCAGTGCTGCCAATCGCCGCGCTGATTTTTGCCCGTTATCGAAACGGTCAAGCGCTACGGTGGCCCCAGCTTGCGGTTTTGTGCCTGATTCCGGTGTCCGTTCTGACAGCCTACGACAACTTTGAATTCTCGATTGCCGAGTGGCACTGGGCTAGCGGTATTACCCGGTTGCACGTCCTTCCGTCACTACGCGAGAGTCTGGTCAATCCGCACGCTTTTTCGTTGAAGTGGCACTACTTCGTTAATGCACTTGGCATGTTGAGCCACACCATGCTAGGCGCAGTCGGATTCGCACTTCTGATTCTCGGCTTTGTGTTCCCATTTGGATCTCGTTCTCCGGGGTTGCTCCGGGGTTGGCTCGTAGGCGCGATCCTTTATGCCTACATCGTAGTTACGGTCGAACGCGTGGATTACTACTTATACGTTTTCCTACCGCTGGCCGCGTTATCGGGAGCGGGTTTCATTATGCGTTTAACGGCCGCATTCGGGGGGCGAGCGCCGTCTGTTGCGATGCGCTCCGGCGCGGGGGCATTGGCAGCCATTGCATTTTGTCTAACGTTATGGCAGAACCGGCATGAGGTCAGCAAATACTATCTTTACAGCCGGAGTGTGTATCACAGCGCCATCGATTTAAACAAAAGGTTGGAACCAGGGGCCCTGGTCGTCATGGGGCATTACGATCCCTCAGTGCTCTATTACATCAATCGCAAAGGCTGGCAGGAGGATCCCTACCTATGGACCGCTTTTAACGAACAGAGTGCTATACGCAAGGGCGCAAAATACTTTATTGCTATCGAGCAAAACCGCTTTAAGAAAAATGCCGAACTGTACGCCTGGATGCAACGCTTTCCGGTTATGGATCCAAAGGCGAAATGGCCCGTCTACCAAACGCAGGCAAGCCGGATTCTCCCCGGCGCGGAGGCACGCTGGCGTGCATTCCGACGTGCGGAGCGAGCGGGCAAGCTCAAACCCACCGCCGCAAGAAAGAAATAAACTCGATGGCCCAGGAAGTATTGCAAGCTCCCCAGCCCTATCGAACCAATCTTGGCGTTCTTGCGATGGCGGCCCTAGGAGTCGTTTTCGGTGACATTGGAACCAGCCCGCTGTATGCGTTCAAGC
>JALYZK010000184.1 GCA_030945705.1 Vulcanimicrobiota bacterium
TAGTTGAGTCGGGTTGCGCTCGCGGAGTGGTTACCGCCGACGGTCGCCGCTTTTTCGCCCGCCGCATCGTGCTCGCGACAGGGACGTTTTTAGGTGCTCAGACCTTTCGCGGTGCTGTTGTTGAAGCTGAAGGGCGGGCCGGCGAGGCGCCCTCACCCGGCTTGGCCAATGCCTTGCGCAAGCTAGGGTTTGCCACCCGCCGACTCAAGACAGGGACTCCCCCGCGAATCGATAAGTCGAGCGTCGACCAGAGCGCAATGCAGCTCCAAGCAGGGAGCACCGTGCCCCTGCCTTTTTCGTACCGCAGCGAGGCAACGTTCCCGGGGCCGCAATTGCCCTGTTACATTACGATGACAAACGAGCGTACCCATAAGCTGGTTCGCGAGAATTTGCACCGCTCGCCGCTGTACGGCCTTGATTTGATCCAGGGTATAGGCCCGCGCTATTGTCCATCAATTGAGGATAAGGTCATCAAGTTCGCGCACAACCCCGCGCATCAGATTTTCGTCGAGCCCGAAGGTTGGAACGAGCCGACTCTGTACGTCGGCGGATTTTCAACTTCGCTGCCGGCAGAAGTGCAGGTGGAGATGTTGCACACGCTTCCCGGACTGGAGCGAAGCACGATGATTCGCGCCGGGTATGCCGTTGAATACGACATGGTTCCCCCCACCGAGCTCCTCCAGACCCTTGAAACCCGTCGCGTGAGCGGGCTTTTTCACTGTGGACAACTTAACGGAACCTCCGGATACGAAGAAGCTGCCGCTCAGGGACTCGTGGCCGGGATCAATGCAGCACGCGCTGCGCAAGGACGCGAGCCGTTGCTTTTAGAGCGCAGCAGCAGCTATATCGGAACCATGCTCGACGACCTGGTTAACAAGGGCGTCGATGAACCGTATCGGATGTTGACCTCGCGAGCGGAACATCGCGTATTGCTCCGACACGACAACGCGGATACTCGTCTGACTCGGATCGGATACGATATCGGCTCGGTTTCGCAGAGCGCCTTCGACCACTTCCGCGAACGGCAGAACCGCATCACTGCGGGGATTTCAAGCGCGCTGCACACACGCGTCGGTAGAAGACGCATCCGGCAGAATCACATCGATCCCGGTGCCGTCATCGCGGACGTCTTGCGCCGCCCTGGGATCCAATTTGAGGACGTGCAAGATCTGTTTGCTCATGAACTCGACCGCGAATTGGGTGAACGCGTCGCGATCGAAATCAAATGTGAGGGGTACGTGCGGCGACAGCAGCTGAACATTGAAAAAGCGCGGGGCAGAGAGGAAACGCTCATCCCGCCAGGTTTTGCGTATACATCGCTACGGGCACTTTCAAACGAAGCACGCGAGAAGCTGAGCACCCAAAGGCCTCGCACTCTTGGCGCGGCCGCCCGCATTTCGGGGGTCAGTCCCTCTGATGTAGCGGTGCTCTCCATTTATCTTCACGCCCACGGCGCAAATCCCAAAGCAGCTAACTGACTTCGGTTCTCAGGCAGAGCCTTTACCGAGATGTTCGAAGAGCTAATACAAGAACTGCTCCTGGCGCAGAAGATCGGCACAGGGCTGGCGGCCTCGTTAGCCCGCTACGGCGCATTGGTCCTGACGGAGAACCGAAGCTTTAATCTGACTGGTGCCGCCACGCCCGTCGAAATCGTAGCTCACATTATGGACGCGCTTTCTGTGGCGCCGTTCTTGGGAGATCCCCACATAGACGTGGGGTCCGGCGCCGGCTTTCCGGCCATTCCCGCGGCGCTCGGGACCGGGATCGAGATCGCACTCGTGGAGTCCTCAAGGAAAAAAGCCGCATTTTTGAGCCGGGTAATCGGCGAATTGGGCGTCCGGGGAACCGTCGTGCACGCGCGGGCGGAAAGGGCTGCCCATGACCCGGCCTTTCGCGAGCATTTCGCCAGCGCGACGGCGCGAGCCGTTTCGAGCGCTCCAGCCGTAGCCGAGCTGACCGTCCCATTTGTGCGAATTGGTGGAGTTGCGGTTCTCCAAAGAGGACGCACAGCTGAGCATGAGCGGCAAGCTCTGGCCGGCGCCTCACACATGTTGGGCGCAGGCGTCCCGGAAATACGAGCAGTGGAAGGCCACAATGTGATTTTTTTCCTGCACAAAAAGCAGGCCACCCATCGGCGCTTTCCGCGACGTGACGGCGTCCCGCAGAAGCGCCCACTCTGTTTCACGTGAAACCAGCGGGGGGCGGGGGCGCGTGAAGTTGAGGATTTCCCACTTCTGGTATACTTGTTTCCCGTGAAACACCCCCTCGACCAGCGGCTTGCGGCAGCGTTGCCGGCGAACTCCCTTTACGCCGTCGGAGGCCGAGTCCGCGATGAAGTCCGCCATCAGTTCTCACAATCACACCTGGAAACAAAGGACCACGACTATCTCGTAACGGGCGTAGGGTTAGAGGAGCTGACCACTCGGCTTACCCCTTTGGGGCGGGTAAGTCGTGTGGGGGCGTCGTTTGCGGTGATTAAGCTTTCGACCGAGTTCGGCGTTGTCGACGTAGCGCTGCCCCGACGCGAGCGCTCGAGCGGGGTAGGCCACCGCGAATATGAGATTATCAGCGCGCCCGATATCCCAATTGACGATGATCTGGCGCGGCGGGACTTTCGCATGAATATGATGGCTCGGGCCGTCCCAACTGGGGAATTGCTGGATCCTTTTGGGGGCGCCCGCGACATTGCGGCTCGCCGAATCGATATTTTGAATCCCCAGGCCCTTCTGGAAGACCCTTTGCGCATGTTGCGCGCCTGCCAGTTCGCCGCCCGCTTTGAATACGAGCTCAGCGAGTCCACCTTAGGTGCCATGCAAGACGCGGCACCTCTTGTCGCCACTGTTTCAGGGGAACGGATCGGCGAAGAGTTGACGAAAATGCTCCGTTGGACGCGCGTGCCTTCACTTGGCCTCGAACTGATGCGAGCAACCGGCTTGCAGCAACACGTCTGGCCGGAATTGCTGGAAGGAGTTGGGGTCGAGCAAAACGAGTGGCATCTCTTCGACGTGTACCGGCACAATTTGGAGACGCTTGACGCAACGCGGCCTGGTGACCTGATCGTGCGCCTAGCCGCCCTCTTTCACGACGTTGGAAAACCCCGGGTCAAAGACGGCCCGCATTTCTACCGTCACGAGCGGGTCGGCGAAGTGCTCACGAGGTCGATGCTGGGCCGCCTGCATTTTGGCAACGAAGTAATCGAAGGCGTCGCGCATTTGGTTAGGCAGCATATGTACGACGCCGATCCGGGCGCATCGGACGCGGCCATCAGACGGTTCATCCGCCGTATCGGTCCCACCAGTTTGGAGCGCCAATTTGAGCTGCGGGAAGCCGATGTCGTGGCAAGCGGCTTGCCCAGGCGGGATGATTCTCACGAAATCTTCATGCAACGAGTTCGTGAAGAACTCGATCGGAAACCGCCGTTCTCTGTGAGGGACCTGGAGATCGACGGCGCTATGGTGCTTGAAATAATGAAGCGCAAGAAAATCGTGCCAACGAACTTCAAGGGGGACGCCCGCGTGGGCGCCGCTTTGCGATACGCACTCGAGCAGGTCACCGAATCCCCTCGTGATAATGTGGCCAGCAGATTGTCCTACCTGATCGAGCGATTTTTCGAAGGGGCTGTGCCGTGAATGTTTCACGTGAAACATTTTCCACTGCTGTGCGGCGGCGGTCGCGCGATATTGCTTTGGTAAATCAAAAGGGTGGCGTAGGGAAGAGCACCACGACCGTAAATTTAGCCACCGCTTTGGCCGTAC
This sequence comes from Vulcanimicrobiota bacterium, assembly GCA_030945705.1. Classification (GTDB taxonomy): domain Bacteria; phylum Vulcanimicrobiota; class Vulcanimicrobiia; order Vulcanimicrobiales; family Vulcanimicrobiaceae; genus JALYZK01. The sequence continues at coordinate 3,756 of JALYZK010000184.1, forward strand.
TTGGCCAGCGCGTCTTGGTGGTTGATTTGGATCCCCAAGGGAATAGCACTACGGGGTTGGGGATCGACAAGCGACGGGTGCGGCGCGACGTCTACGATCTCTTACTGCACGACAGCCCCGTCGAGGACGTTCTGCTGGATACTCAGGTGCCAGGTTTGGCACTCATCCCAGCCACTATCAATCTTGCGGGAGCTGAGATAGAACTCGTCTCCGCGCTGTCCCGTGAAAATCGACTGAAGAGCGTACTTGCTTCTCTGCCCCAAGATTACGATTTTACGTTCATCGATTGCCCGCCGTCGCTCGGGCTGTTGACGATTAATGCGCTGACCGCGGCGAGAGAAGTTATCATTCCGGTGCAAGCGGAGTATTACGCATTGGAAGGTCTCTCACAGTTGACAAGCGTGGTGCGCCGCATTCAGGACGCACTGAATCCGGATCTTCGCATCACCGGTGTTTTGGTGACAATGTTCGACGGCCGCACGAAACTTGCAGCCGAAGTGCTGGACGAATTGCACGCACATTTTCCGCGGCAAATGTTTAAGACCCAAATTCCTCGCAACGTGCGGCTCTCGGAAGCGCCCTCGTTCGGAAAACCGGTCATTTTATTTGACTTTAAAAGCCGCGGTTCACAGGCGTATCTGTCCCTCGCGAAGGAAATTTTGCTACTTGCTCAGGTAAGTGCTTGAGCCCTAAGCGCGGACTTGGGCGTGGCCTCGACGCACTGCTGGGAGACGCGGGCACTGACGGGCAAGAGCGTTTACGGCAACTCGCCGTTTCGCGCATCAAGCCGAATCCTTTTCAGCCACGAAAGACGTTTGACGAGACGGCGCTGGGCGAACTGCGTCAATCTATCGCTGAATACGGCATTCTGGTGCCAATCATCGTGCGGGAAGTGCGCGAGGGCTTTGAGCTAATAGCCGGGGAGCGCCGTTGGCGCGCCGCGGCGGCGATGCAGCTGCCGACGATACCCGCGATCGTCCGCAGCGCCGACGACAAGCGCAGTCTTGAAGTAGCCATCGTCGAAAATCTCCAGCGAGAAAACCTGGGCCCCTTGGAAGAAGCCGCTGGTTTTGCCCACTTAATGGACGAGCATGGTTTTACCCAAGAGCGCCTGGCCGAACGGCTGGGCAAGAGCCGCCCCGCCATTGCTAATGCATTGCGTTTGCTCAGCCTATCCGACGGCATCAAAGCGATGCTCGCGGATGGCCGGTTGTCAGCGGGGCACGCGCGTGCGTTGCTGGCAGCCCCGCCCGAGCTGCGCCTGGCGCTCGCAGAACGAGCGGTGCGCGAGGAGCTTTCCGTGAGGGTGCTTGAGCGCTTAGCGAGCGTTACTGATGCTTCCCCAGCCCCCGCAAGGGCCGGCGGCGTGGCTCCCTCTCCTGAGCGCGACGAGTTCGAACGCCAGCTTCGTTTTCGTTTCGGAACGCACGTCAGGGTGCGTCCCAGCGGTACGGGCGGCAAAATCGAGATCCGCTTTGGAAGTGAAAACGACTTGATCCGAATCGGGGAGATTTTGCTCCGATCGTAACGCGGTTGATGAAGATCCAGCGCGCCGCCGTATTGCTTGGTGCGTTCCTATTGGTGGGCGGTTCGCCATACACGAACGTGCCGCCGAGCGCCGAGCAATCGCGCGCATTGCATGTATATCTCGGAGCGCTCGTGCATAGAGATTATGACAAAGCGTATTCCCTGCTTGTGGGACCGGAACGCGCTTACTTTCAGAATGCCCGTAACTTTGCTTCGGTTTTTCAATCCGATGATTTGCGCATGCACGCTTATTCAATAATCGCGGCAAGGGGCAACAACGCCGGCCGCGTTTTTTTCGTGAAAGAGCGATTGAGTTACACGGATTTCGCTCGCAATCGCACCCAAACCATGGAAGGAACCATTCCGTACGGCGTGTTGCGAGACGGTAGTGATTTTCGCATTAAAGATGTGGGTCATCCCTGGAAAGCGGAACGTTCTGATGCTAGCTCACAGACGCTAGGCGTTGCAGTCGCGCTGCGCAAACTCTCGTTCTTCCCAAAATACGTCCGGCTTTTGTTGACTTTTGTTAATAACGGTGAGGGCTTCGCGACGATCTTACCCTACCGCAAGTCAGTACTCACCGACGATAGCGGAGCAGTCTACCCGATAATTGAAGCTAAGGATTGGCGAATCACCGACAGGCAGCTCTTCCTTGGATTACGCATCGCCGGGAACGCACAATACACAGGCTTTCTGAATTTTGAAGTTCCCCGGGTGCACGGCGGGCGAAGTTTACATTTGCGAATAGCGCCGGTAATGCGCGACGGCAGCACCGCGTCCTTTAGCGTGACGTTGCCGCAGATATTGGCATCAGAGCTTTGAATACGACTAGCCGCACCGCGGTTGCGTTGCGCGGTCTTTACGCCATTGTCAATGAAGGCGAGCGCGATCCAGTTTCACTCACGGGCGCAGTGCTCGCGGGCGGTATTCGCCTTGTTCAATATCGCGCGAAGAAGGGCATCGTACGAGAACATGCGCTTGCAATGCGCAGCCTGTGCCGCATCGCTGGCGCACTTTTTCTCGTTAACGATGATGTCGAGGTTGCGCTGGAATTGGACGCGGACGGCGTCCATGTTGGACCGGACGATTCCGCTTGGGCTGACCTTGGTGCCCTGCGTGCCAAGCTCGGCACCAAGTTGCTAGGACTAAGTTGTGCCTCTCCGGCGGAGGCAAGAGGTGCCCAAAGCTCGGGAGCGGATTATCTGGGCGTCGGTTCGTGCTTTGCGACAGTCTCTAAACCCGATGCCGGGGAGCCGATCGGCATCGCGGGATTGCGCAGCGTCGTTGCATCCACCTCGCTCCCGGTTGCGGCGATTGGTGGCCTCAATGCAGGCAACCTGGCACAAGTGTTCGATGCCGGAGCGACGATGGCCGCCGTTATCTCAGCTCTTTACGTCGATGATGCAGCAACTGCGGCACGGGAACTGGTCGAGTTATGGAAAGCGCACTGAACAAACGCGCCATCGTGTCAATCGGCTCAACGCATCCCTGGAACATTGCCGGATTGGGACTTGACCTTCTCGTCGCGCACGAGAGGGGTTTACGCTCGCTGAGCGTCGTGACCGGCGTAACGGCACAAGATGAAGGCGGAGTGCACGCGTGCTTCGCGGTGCCGGCGCTCACCGTGCGTGCCCAAATGGAATCTCTGCCACTGGAAATTGTTAGGGCACTGCGCATTGGCGCTATTCCCAACCAAGAAAACGTGTTTGAAACGGCTCGTTTTATTCGCGAACATGGCGATATCCAAACAGTCGTTGATCCCGTCATGGAAGCAACTCTGGGCGGTTCTTTGATGCCGCAGAACGCAGTGCTCGCTTATAAACAGCAGATTTTGTCTTTGCCCGTGATTTTGACGCCAAACATCCCAGAGGCAGCACGTCTGCTCAACCGGCCCATTCGCGACCGCGATTCGATGCTTGCGGCGGCGGAGTCGTTGCATGAAATGGGTCCGCGCGCCGTGTTGTTGAAAGGCGGTCATCTGGAAGGGGACCCGTGCGACGTGTTGGTGACGGAAACGGAAACGAGAGTTTTTGCGGCTCCACGACTTAGCCGGCAAATGCGTGGAACCGGATGCATTTTGGCTGCGGCCCTAGCCTGCGAGCTCGCGATGGGAACCCAATTGATTCCCGCCGTTGCGTCAGCGCGTAATTACGTGCGCAAAAAGATCGAAGAGAGCATACCGTTTGGTTCGCTGCACGTCGCTTTCTAAAACTAAGGGTAATGCCCAAGCTATGCTTGGGCGCCTTAGCATGGCAAGGGCGCCATGCTTGAAAAGAGGCAAGCGCTAACGGTACGAGGCGCGCGATTTTGCAAAGCAATCACGGCAGTACACCGGTTTGTCACCGCGAGGCTGGAATGGCACTTCGGCTTGCTGACCGCACTCGCTGCAAGTAACGGTATACATCTCCCGTGGCACGCCTTGGCCACCTCCGGACCGTGCGCCGCCTCCCGAGGAACGCGCTGATTTGCGCGCAGACCGGCAATCAGGGCATCGGTTCGGCTTATTTTGGAAACCCTTGGTTGCGAAAAATTCTTGTTCGCCGGAGCTGAATACAAATTCTGTGCTACAGTCACTGCAGGTCAGTTTTTCATCTGTGTACAAAGCGAGCTCCTTCGTTTTTCGAAGATGGTTTCGACTCGCTGGGGTACCTGAAGTGGAGATGGCGCTGCCAATGTTCGACAAGGACCGTGCGGATTCGAAGCCGTTTTAATGCGTGCATAGTAACACAGGGTCCTCGAGCGTGCAAGATGCAATAGACATCGGGACTGCAGCGGCGCAGCGGCCGCGAGTTATGTCCGGCATGCGCCCGACGGGGCAACTGCATTTAGGGCATCTCGTCGGCGCGTTGCAGCAATGGGTACGCTATTGCGAGGGCGCCGATGCCTACTTCGAAATAGCCGATCTGCACGCGTATACAACCGGATACATGCACCCAGACGAGATTCGGAATGCGCGCAACGAGATGGTCGTTGACTGGCTCGCAGCCGGAGTGGATCCAAACCGTTCGACTTTTTTTCTGCAATCGGCGGTACCACAGATCGGGGAGCTGAGCGTGCTCCTGGGCATGATTGTGCCCGTATCTTGGTTGCAACGCGTTCCCACCTACAAGGAACAAATCGCAGCTTTAGGCCCCGAGATTGCGACGTTCGGCTTTCTCGGTTACCCGCTCTTACAGTTGTGCGACATCGCCGTATTTCGCGGTGAATATGTGCCCGTCGGCCGTGACCAAGTCGCGCATCTTGAGCTCGGTCGGGAAATCGTGCGCCGCTTCAATAACTTGTACGGGAACACACTGGTCGAACCGCAAGCCACGCTCTCGGAATTCCCGGAAGTTCCTGGGACCGACGGACGAAAGATGTCAAAGTCATACGGAAACGACATCAAGCTTGCCGACAGCGAAGAAGTCACCGTGCAAAAAGTCCGTTCCATGATTACCGATCCCAAAAAAATTAGGCGCCACGATCCTGGGAATCCGGATATTTGTCCCGTATTTGCGTTATGGAAATTGCTCAAACCGCAACACGCCCCGGCGGTGAACGAAAATTGCCGGTCGGGTGCTCTAGGGTGCGTTCAAGACAAGGGCGATCTTTCGGAAGCGCTCAACGAATATCTACGCCCTTTACGTATGCGCCGATCCCAATTGATAGAGGATCTCCCACACGTCGAGCGTGTCATCGCGGAAGGTTCCCAAAAAGCACGAGCAGCCGCTCAACATACGCTCGGCGACGTGAAGCGAGCTATGAAATTATCGTGAGGAAGTGCTTGCCCAGTGCAAGCGCTAAAGCTGATCTGCAGTTACTTAGGTCGGATCTTTGTTAGGAGCGGGTTCTAGCAGCTTCGGATCCGCATAGCGCGCATAGCGTTCGGTGTCGAAGCATTCGACGCCCAGCCAATTGTTGTTTTGCCGACTATACGAAGCTCCCCCATAGAGTGCAACCGCTCCTAGAGTGAGTGTAACGACGGCTACTGCCGGCACATGCATGGCCGTCTGTACAATGAAGGCGGCGGGCAACGCAATAAAAGCCTGCGCGAGAAGCGCCCGCAGGAGACTTGGCTGTGGCGCGTCCGGGTTGTACATCCGCCTATGCTCTATAGCGCGGCAGATACTCCGCAAGTTTCTCTAAGGCAACATCGATGTCGTCGAGCGATGCGGCATAAGAGAAGCGCAGATAGCCTTTGCCAGCTACTCCAAAACATGATCCTCCCAAACAGGCTACTCCCGCTTCATGTAAGAGAAATTGGGCCAACGCCTTGTCGTCGCCGGTAAACTTCGAGACGTTTGGGAAGGCGTAAAAGGCGCCTTCGGGCATCGTGCACGACAAGTTGGGGATCTTGTTTAGCCCGTTTACAAGACGGTTGCGCCGCGATCGGAAGATTTCGTTCATCTCTGTGACTCGCGCATCCGGTCCGTTAAGCGCCGCGATGCCGGCCATCTGGACAAATGAAGCGACGCACGAGAAGGTGTTGTTGTTGAACAGCGTCACTATCGGAGTGAGTTGTTCGGGCATAATGGCGTAACCTAAGCGCCAACCCGTCATGGCGTATGCCTTCGAAAAGCCATCCACGATAATGGTACGGTCTCGCATTCCGGGCAGCTCGATGATGGAAATAAACTCGCGTTCGTAAAAATTTCGACTGTAGATCTCATCAGAGATGACGAGAAACCCATAGCGGTCGGCCAGCTCTGCGATCGCTTCCAAGTCGGGGCGTTCCAGCACGCCACCCGTTGGGTTGTGTGGCGAATTGATCATTACGGCCTTCGTTTTGCTGGAAACACGGCTTTTCAACTCGTCAATATCAAAGCGAAAGTTTTTGGATTCGAGCAGGGGAATAGCCGTTGCCTTGGCCTGTAGATAACTCGCGCAGGACGCATACGCTGGATAAGCGGGATCGCAGTACACTAATTCATCACCGGGATTTAAGATTGCGCTGAGCACATTCCAGATGATCGGTTTCGCTCCCGGAGCGACCACAACGTTTTCGCGGGCGAATGGCGCAACCTTTCGAAACCGGGAAGCATACTGAGCAATCACATCCCGCAACTCGGCCATACCGGCAGAGGGACTGTAGTGCGAATAATTAGCGCGGATGGCGTCAATGGCGGCCGCTTTGATGTGTTCGGGTGTATCGAAATCTGGCTCACCGATCTCCATGTGCACGACTTTTTTGCCCTTTGCTTCGAGGGCTCGGGCACGCGCCAGCACTTCGAACGCAGTTTCACTACCTAAGCGTGAAACTGCTTCGCACGCGCGGTCCACATTTGTAGCTAGCATGGATGGCATACCTCCGAATGTTTAGATTTCTCGCGGGTGCGACTTTCAACCTGGAATCGGCGCGTAAACTCGTCGCCATCGTCAATGCGCTATGGCTTTTTGTGAAAGTATTCCACCAAAATTTGACGAGCGATCGGGGCGGCTACCTGCGCGCCGTATCCGCCGGATTTTTCCATGTATACGGCCATTGCAAGTTTCGGACGATCGGCTGGCGCATACGCGACGAACCACGTGGTATTTGAACCACTCCCGCCATCCGTCTCGACGGTTCCCGTCTTTCCGCCCAACGGTAACCCTTCGATCGCCAGGCCGTAAGCCGTCCCGCCCGGGTCAGTTACTTGCGCCATTCCAGCTCGCACGGCCTGGAGCGCTGCCTTGGTGACTCGTACGTGCCGAATGATTTGGCTGCGGAAGCGTTCGATGATCCGGCCTCTGGGGTCGCGAATCGCCCGCAGAAGGTGAGGGCGATAGAGCGTACCTCCATTCACGACGGTTGACACGATGTTTGCCATCTGCAATGGCGTTGCTTGCATTGCGCCCTGCCCGATTCCCAAAATACATACATCGCTCGGCTCCAAAGGTAATCCCGTTACTTTGAGTGACCACGCGTTGGTCGGCCAGTTCCCTTCGTATTCTCCGGGCAGATCGATGCCCAATTTTGCGTTCAGTCCATATTGTAAGGCGTAAAAGCGTAGGCGTTGATGGCCCAGGCGATAGGCCATTTGGTAAAAATAACCGTCACTGGACGCAGCAAGAGCGCGGATAAACGTGGTCGGACCTAAACCTCCCGCCGCAAGGTCGCGAAATAACGCGCCGTGACAGTTCCACGCGCCGCTGTCGTAAACGACTTCACGAACACGCACGACGGGTGCGCTAAGTGCACCAGAACCAGTGACGAGCTTAAAAGTAGAACCAGTCGGCGTCGCAGCTCCGATTGCGCGATTGTAGAGAGGGCGCCACGGATCAAGAATGTAGTACGCAAATTTAGCCGGCTTAATCCCGGTAGCAAAATCATTAGGATTAAAATTTGGATACGAAGCCATTGCCAAAATTCCGCCGGTGTACGGGTCTTCCACTACAACGGCACCGGAAAGCCTGCGACCGTGCCCCCAGACCTTCACCTCGTTCTGGAGAGCCCGCTCGGCAATAGTTTGCAACCGGGCATCAATAGTAAGTACTAAACTATTGCCCGGAACGCTCGCGCGCTTTCCCAGATGACGGAAAACTTGTCCTTGAGCATCGACCTCGACTTGCTCGCCGCCCGCGATACCGCGCAGGTACGAATCGTAGGTTGCTTCCAACCCGTCCTTGCCCACAACGTCGTTGGGTGAATAGCCGCGCCGTCTTAGCGCCTTGTACTCAGTTTCAGTGATCTGGCCAACGTATCCGAAAACGTGCGAGCCGAAAGTGTTCATTGGATAATTGCGCACCGGCTGGGCTTCGAGGTCTACGCCTGATAGTCGGCTCTGTTTCTCGGCCAAACGGGCCATCTGCGCAACGCTGAGGTCACGAGCCAGAATCACCGGGCCATACGGTTCATAGGTTTGCAGTTGCTCAAAATTGCGATAGTTGATTCCGCGATGGTGAAAGACTTGTTTTCGAAGAGCCGCTTCCGGCACGAAAATGGTTTTTGATAGTTCGCGCAGTTCCGAGTCGAGATCGTAAACGTCCGAAGGGATGAGCGCCACCACGAACGATGGTCTATTGCGCACCAAGACCGTGCCGCTGCGATCGAACATCGTCCCGCGCGGTGCAGCGATGGGAATGAGCCTGATTTGATTGGCACGCGCTGCTTGCCTAAACTCCTGCCCATGGATGATTTGCACCCAGAAGAGCCGTGCGACGATGCCGACAACGGCAAGTGCAATGCACGTGATAAAACAGCCGATGCGCCACGGCGACTGTTGCCAAGCCGCTGCCTTCATCCCGCCCGGCGGTTAGTGCTGTAGCGCGATAGGAGCATGATCGCAACAAGTAGGGTGGCGTTGAGCGCAGCCTGCCATAGCGTTTGATGCAGATGTTGTGAACCCAAACCCGGTGGATATCCCTGAAGTAGCATCACGAACCAAAAAATAGCGTTACGCATCAGAGTTGCAACGACTACAATGGCGCTTAGCAGCGGGATCGAATCTGAAAAAAAACCGCTGGACAACATTGCGGTGCAGATGGCTGTCAGACTTGTGGCGAGCGTCCAGGAGCCCCCCGTTCCCCCTGAAAGGGCATCTTCCACGAAGCCCGCGCATAGTCCGAATATCGCTGCCCGCCGTACGTCAGTCGAAATGGCATACCAGACGACCACGACCAGGACCGGGCTCAGTTCAGCATTTCGCAGCGTAAGGTAATGCAAGGTGGTGGATTGCGCTAGTAGCGCAACTGCTAGATAGCGTGCCCCCCGCTGCCACGAAGGGCCAACAAAAGGGGTTTGGAGCGCGGGCTTACTTAGGGACGACAACAACGCGGTCAAGTCTTCCGAATTCCACGGCTGGCTGTACGACTGCGGTTTGATAGAGTCCCGAGTCCGTACGTTCGATTTTTGCGATTCGCCCAATGATGGCACCCGAATGAAACGAACGCGCTTCTCCCGTAACGACCCGGTCGCCAATTCGTAAATGAGCGTCCTGCGAGATGTATTCCAAGTGCACACTCGTTAAGTTTCCCTTAGCAATGCCCCACCAGCGTCCGCGTTGCACCACGGCCGGAATCGTACTTGTGAAGTCTGTTACGAGCAGCACCTTGCTTGTAAACGGCGTCACTTCCAATACACGCCCGACTACGCCGTCTTGGTTCAAGACGCCGTCATCGCGAGAAACGTTTGCCCGCGTGCCGCGATCGATCGTTGCAACGTGCGTCTCGTTTTCGGGCGGAAAACCGATAACGCGCGCCGGGATAGCGTGGGGATAGTCGCTGAATATCGGGCGCAGCATTTG
>JALYZK010000229.1 GCA_030945705.1 Vulcanimicrobiota bacterium
GCACGGTAGTAGTCCCCCGCCGCCAATCATCTGCGGTTGCCACTAGGCACGCACGAAACGCAGCTCTTCGGAGCTGCGTTTCTTTATGGGCCGTAACGCAGCCTCGTGAGGTGCGTTAGTATGTGGACTCAACGGCTTTGTAGATTGGGCCGGCAGGCCTAGCACCTAAACGCCTTTACCTACGTTTTACTTAGCAAACAAGGAACAAGCTGCATCTGTAGAGCTGCCGCTTAGTTGATACACGGAAAGTATCGTGAAAGAATTGGTAACTACCATGCCCCGCATCGCAACCCTGATTGCATTCGCGCTTTGTGGCCTCGCCGCACTTATGGCGGCACCGTCCGAGTCGCGGGCGCAAACCCCTCAACCCCCGGCCAGCGTTCAACCGCTCCCGAGCGCCCCGCAAGCTCTGCCGAGTAATTATGTTATTCACGGTGGAGATCAGCTCAACGTGCAAGTGTTCGGCGATCAAACACTCACACAAACTGTGACGGTGTTGCCCGACGGAACCGTGGACTATCCCCTGGTGGGACGCATTAACCTTGCCGGCAAGTCGCCCGCCGCCGCGGCTCGACTTCTATCGAAAAAATTCGAGCGCTACGTGCGCCACCCGCTTGTAACCGTCGCGGTAACTGCGGTAGGTCAGCCGAATGTTTTGGTGTTAGGTAACGTCAAGACGCCGGGAAAATATGCGCTGCGCTCCGGAGGTAGAGTATCCGACGCGATCGCAGCCGCGGGCGGGCTGGGGACGGTGAACGGTATTTTTCCGGACGCAAGGGTTTCGGATTCAGTCGGCGACGTTAGCAACGTTTCGCTGCAGCGGCTGCTGCACGATGGCGACTTAAAGCTTGACAAGACCTTGGGCGAGGGTTCCGTCGTGTACGTGCCCGGACCGCTGACCTATAATATTGAGGTGGTCGGTGCGGTGGACAAGCCTGGCGAGATCCAATTAAACCAGGGTGATCGTCTCTCGATGGCGATCGCCAAAGCCGGAAACACACCCGCCTCGAATTCTGATCTCAATCGAATTCGAGTTGTGCGCCCGGCACCCGACGGCTCCTCAAAGACGTACGAGATCAATCTTTACCGTGCGCTCGAAAATGGGGAAAGCGCGTATGATATAGTGTTGCAGAAGGGCGACGTCGTATACGTTCCCGAGGCCAAGAAGCACAATGCCGGTCAAACGATCTCACCAATACTCTTGGTGTTGCGGCGCCTCCTAATTGGCTTGTAATCCCGAAGGAAAAGTATGTACGAACTGAACTCCGGTCACCATCTTCCAAGTCAACAATTGCCCCCAACGCACATGGCGCTGAGCGATTCCATGAAAGACGCGGAGATCAACGCAATAATTCGGACGCTGATGCGGCGCTGGAAGGCTGCGCTGGCAATTTTCGGCGGATTCCTGTTGCTGGTGTTCCTCCTCACCGTGTTGTCGCCAAAAACGTATACCACACAAGTCAAATTGATTGCTGGGAACGCAAGCGGCGGCGTGGGTGCGGCGGCAGCCGGTGCCGACAGCACGCTACCGGTCCTCAATGCATTGCTGATCGCTTCGGGAGTTCAGTCGGCCGAAACGTACGCCGAACTGTTTCAGGAAACTCCGGTCGCTCAACAAGTCATTAGCGACCTCAAACTCAACACGAGCGTCTACGGTTTGCTCAAGAAAATTTCCGTAAAACCGGTTACAAATACTTCTATCCTAGCTTTAACCGCTACTTGGTCTGATCCTCGCACGTCTGCACGCATCGCGAATGACTTTGCCAGTGCAATCGTATTACGCCAGCGCGATCTCGTCGCAAGTCAAGCGACGACGGCCCTCTCGTTCCTCTCGAAGCAACTTCCCATCGCCCAAAACAATATGCATCGCACGCGGGCGGCGCTAACGGCTTTCCAATCGACTCATAAGTTCGCCGACATTACCTCTCAAACGCAGAACGCCATAACCGCCGTAGCGAATGTCGAAACGAAAATCGGGCAAGCGCAAGTCGATCGTCAGCAGGCCGATGCCCAATTGGCCAGCATCGACGCGCAAAAGTCACGCATTTCAGCTACTATTCGGGGCACGGAATCCGTCGCGCCAAATCCTGTTTTAGCCGGGCTTCAAAACCAGCTTTCCCAGGTGACCGTTCAGTTGGAAACGGCGCGACGCCAATATACCGAGGAACATCCGACGGTCATCGGTCTCAAAAATCAACAAGATCAGATACGCCGGGCGATGGCGTCGCAACCACAAACGGTTGTTTCAGGTACCAGCACCATTCCTAACCCGGTTTATCAGCAGTTGGAGCAGCAAGCGGCACAATTTCGAGCCCAATCACAGGCGGCTTCGGCGCAACTGAGCGAACTCCAAGCGCAACACGGGCAACTTGCACCGGCACTTGAACAGTTGCCGGGTCAGACGGCCCGATTTGCCGACTTGCAACGCGCCTCAAAGTCGGCCGAGGATATCTATAACGCTCTGCAACAAAAGTATAATAGCGCTGCCATCGCTAAGACGACGGCACTTTCAGATGTGACGATCACGCAACCCGCTCTCGCATCGACTGCTATAGTTAAGCCCGACCTGCTTCTGAATTTATTGCTGGGGGCCGTTTTGGGCCTCCTCATAGCGGTCGTCAGTGCTTTGATTCTCGATTTCTTTGACAACCGCGTCAAGGATGAGCACAACGCGGAATCGGAGCTCGCGTTGCCGACGCTCGCCACAATACCGCTCGTGAAAATGCGCGATGGCGTTCCGGCTCTTCCTTGGGTACGGGCGCTTACCGTGGAGTCGTTCCTTCAACTCGTGACGTCAATTCGGTACTCGTCGGATTATCCGGTCCGTTCGCTTTCGATTACGAGCCCGACGCAAGGCGACGGCAAGAGCACTGTTGCTTTAAACATGGCAATCGCAATGGCCGAAATCGAACCATTGGTGTTGCTCATCGATGCGGATTTGCGCCGCCCATCTTTACACGCAAAATTGCGGATGAAAAACGACCGCGGACTTTCCGATATTTTGGTTGGAACCAAGAAGCTTGAAGACGTTGTCCAGCGCACGAAGTACCCTGGGCTCGACATTGTCGCCAGCGGAACGTCGGCCCCCAACCCGCTCAAGCTGCTGCAGTCAAACCGGATGGATGACCTCATTACATTGGCCCTTGAGAAGTATCGCTGCGTGATTTTTGACGGTGCGGCTTGCAATGCGACATTTGATTCGGCGGTGGTAAGCAGGAAGGTCGATGGCACTGTTATGGTCGTGTCCGCGGGACTCACCGATCTACGCTTCGCCAAGAGGTCGCTGCGACGTTTGGAGCAAGTCGGCGTAAAGAATATCCTCGGCTTCGTGCTTAACCGTGTCGAGCCCAAGCAGCGCGATTACTCAGGCTACTATCTGGAGCCCTCTAAGTCCAACGCTGCCGAGGAGCCCATGATTACCGCCTAGAGGCGTTTGGGTCTTAGACCTACTAGTCATTTTGTACGTTGTATTCATTGCCTTACTCCACTATCCTGAAAAGAGAGTAGAATCCCCACGCAGGAAAGGTGGAGTAAGCACCCCCAGTGCGATCATACGTTATAGAGGCACAAGACCTTTTTGTCCCCGCGCTTTCTGAGGCCCTAGTCGATGCGGGGCTCGAAATCGTGCGGGTGTCGCGTCACATCGACTTGAAGGGCTTGCTTAGCCTACAGCCGAGAGTGCTTTTTCTCGATCTCGATTTTATTGAGGACGAGCCGCGCGAGACCATTCGGTTGCTCCGTACCCTATTGCCTGAGGCATACATTTGCGTCTATACGAGCGATCGGAGTGCGGGTTGGTCCAAAGAATGCCATTTTTCCGGTGCCAACGCCGTGTTCTCAAAGTCGGCCCCCCGTCACGAGCTGGTCACAGGCATCCGTAGCACATTAGCGACTGGGATTTATACCGATCGGCGCTTCACGGAAGAGGCCCGTTAAGCCACTCCAAGACTACAGTCATCTCGAACGTGCCTGGAAAAGTCTGCGGCGGGCCGACGGCACTTCGGTTCGCGAGGTGGCCTGCGTTGGGGCTGCGCGAACCCTTCTGCTGGCCGAGCTGGGAGATGCCCGATCCCCTGCTGTCTCTATATCGGCAGGGGTCCACGGCGACGAACCGGCGCCACCGTGGGCATTGCTCAATATCGTTGCGAGTGGGATGCTTGATCCGCGATTTGCATACCGTATCTGGCCCTGCACCAATCCCACCGGATATGAC
>JALYZK010000150.1 GCA_030945705.1 Vulcanimicrobiota bacterium
GGCCCTACTAGGGCGACTGGTCGCGGACCCGACCCCGGGCGTCCGATATTTGGCCCTATAATGCGGTAGCCTGCCATACTACAATGAGATGTCGCCGGCGGCATGAACCTTTAGCGTGCCGTAAGCCGGCCTCCGATAGGAGAGAATGGTGAGCGGTCTTTATCGGCATACTATAAAACTTCCGAGTACGCATTCCAACCGTTTACGTAATCTCAAAGGAGCGCATGCGCTCTCGGCTTCAACCATAATCGCAGTCGCATTGCATCATTATTTTGGTAAGTTGACCGATGGACAGATTGCCGAGAAGGTCCGCGTGGATGGGGTGCTTTTACAGCGTCTGACTAAGAGCCGCCGTTCTTTGACGATAGACGACGAACTGACGTAGCGCATGATCGCCGCAATGCGTGCATTTCCATGCGTTACACGCGCGCGACGAAGACGAGGAAGAATCAGCGTTCGCTTTGAGTGGATTCCCGCCGTGAACGGACTGCCAGCACCACGATTGTTGCTCAGGAAGGCGGCCTAGGCATATTCGGCTGGCCTCGGCATCGCTAAAAAGTGTACGGTCATAGCACGTCTGTTTCAGGCGCCATCCGGATCGAAGGAGCGGCACTCCCCGGCGGCCGGATGTCGTAAGTGGGCGCGGCGTGCTAGCCGCCCTTGCCGGCAACCGATGCGGAAACTTTCGAGGTGTCATGGGATCAGCGCAGAGCGCATGCGCTTGCAAGCATTCGGGGTTTTACGGCCTCCGGACGCCGTATCTGCGCGACTTTTCGAGCTCCGTAGATGTTGAGATCAGCAGAACTTAAGTAGAGGGACGGCAAGAGAGAAGCTTGAAGTGGTCGGGCCCCGTGAAAGAGGCGATGAAAAAGGTGAATTGTATGAAATTCATGGCACAACTTTGCGCGCTGATTGCGTTCCTGAGTTCGGGTAGCGCCGCTTATGCACAAACGCCTGCAACTAGCTTCGAGGTGGGAAGCATCCATGTTGACAAGTACGGAAGTGGAGAGGCGGACCTGCCCGCGCTCATTCTGATCCCCGGACTCACCAACGGCGCTGCCGTGTGGGCACCGACCATTCACCGCTTTGCGCGATCCTACACAATTTACGCGCTCACGCTCGCCGGCTTTGGTGGCCGCGCGTCCACTGCGGCGCCGTTGCTGGACAAAGCTGATGCCGACATCGTCGCGCTCATTGCGAAAGAACACCTCAAGCGGCCCATCGTCATCGGTCACAGCATGGGCGGGCATTTGGCCATTCGTTTGGCAGCTGAACACAGCGACAAGTTGCGCGGAATTATCGCGGTGGATGGGCTCCCCGTCTTTCCGGGTTTCGATGAAATGACGCCGGAGCAACGCCTTTCTGCCGCAACGAAAATGAGCGCTCAAATCAAGAGCGCGGCGACCGCCGAGCAATTCATGCATGTGCAGCGCACGTACATCGTTCCGGGCTTGACCCTGGCGAAGAACGTCGAGGTCGTAGCCCGCTTGAGCACCGGGGCAGACCCGAGTGCAACGGCCCAGTACGCGCAGGAAGTATTGGTGACCGATCTGCGTCCGCAACTCTCAAAAATCACGGTCCCGGTGTTAGAGCTTGCACCGTACGACCCCACGCTTGACAATAGCCCACCGGGAAACTTTGCGACGCCGACGCTCAAACAAACGTACTATGAAGCGCTACTTAAGAACGATAAAACCGCAAGCGTACAAATGGTACAAGATTCGCGCCACTTCATTATGTACGATCAACCTGACGCGTTTTACGTCGATGTCCAGCACTTCATCGACCTGCACAAGTGAGCCACACATAGGACCAGCTCCAGGAGCGCTTCAATCTATAGTACGTAGGTGAGAAGGTCAGTTCGTTTTGCGATCCGTTCGTAGAGTTTTCGTGCCTCGCTATCTTCAAACGTCACCCACCGCAGGTGACTCCATCCACGCGCTTTGCCAAGGGCGCCAACATGCTGAATAAGCTCTCGACCCAACCCGCTTCCGCGCTGATCCTCGCAGACGTACAAGTCGTCTAGATACCCCGCTTGATTACCGTCCAAGGTGCGTGGAAACGACCGGAAGTGTGCAAAGGCCACGACGGCTTCATTTTTTATGACAACCACACACTCCGCTGGGTGTTGCGGATCCATTAGCCAGGCCCACACGATGTGCCCGATCCGCCTGTCGACCTCGGCTTTTACGGCGACCGCGTACTTTTCGTACAATGCGAACCAGCTCTCAAAGTCTTTGGCGACGGGTGCGCGAAATTGGTGCCCTTGAGCGCTGGAGCCCTGTGTGTGCTTAGCCGGCTCTCTCACCTACATCCCTAACTCTTTAGCCAAAAATGCGTAGCGGTCCGCGACTTCGTTAATCGCTTTCGACGTCGGAGTGCCGCCACCGTGACCGGCCTTACTTTCAATACGCAAGAGAATTGGCGCGTCTCCGGCTTGAGCGCGCTGCATCGCCGCTGCAAACTTGAATGAATGCGCAGGGAAAACTCGGTCGTCATGATCGGCCGTCATGATTAGCGTGGGCGGATATCTTTCGCCGTCTTTGATGTTGTGATACGGTGAATACGAATATAGTGTCTTAAATTGATCGGCACTGGCTTCCGCTGATCCGTACTCGGGAATCCAACCGTAACCAACGGTGAACTTTTGGAAACGCAACATATCCATCACACCAACTTCGGCTATGGCTGCTCCGAAAAGTTCCGGACGCTGCGTTTCGGCCGCCCCGATTAGGAGACCGCCGTTGCTGCCGCCGTTGATGGCAAGCTTTGGGGTAGAGGTGTACTTCTTGTCAATAAGAGTTTGTGCGGCTGAAATAAAGTCGTCAAAAACATGTTGTTTGTTTGCCAGCATGCCGGATGTGTGCCAACCTTCACCGTATTCGTTGCCACCGCGCAGATTCGCGACCGCATAAATCCCGCCCATCTCCATCCAATCAAAAACCGAAACAGAAAAAGAGGGCGTTAACGAGACATCAAACCCACCGTAACCATACAAGATGGTAGGAGTTGAACCGTTCAGGGCGAGGCCTTTCTTGTGCGAGACGAACATGGGCACGCGCGCGCCATCTTTACTGGTGTAAAAAATCTGTTCCGTCGAGTACGGTAGCGGATCAAATGAAACGTGGGGCTTGTGCAGGAGCGCTGTCTTACCGCGCACCAGGTCGTATTGATAAACTGTCGTGGGCATTGTATAGCCAGTGAAGGTGAAAAACGTTGTTTTGTCGTGGCGGAAGCCGCCGAAACCGGCCGCCGACCCGATGCCCGGCAGAGCGATTTCGTTCACCTTGCGGCCACCCAAATCGTAGGTCGAAGCAGTAGAGTGAGCATCTTTCAAATAGGTAGCGATAAACCGATTGCTCAGTAGGCTGACGCCTTGCAGGGTGTCGCGCGTTTCTGAAATAATTTGATGTATCGCAGTGGGATTGGTTACGTCGACGGCCACGACTCGACCGCGCGGCGCAGCCTTATCGGTTTGGAAATAAAATGTTGAGCCGTCGTTTGAGACGTACGACCACGCAGCGTCCCCCAAGGGAAAAAACGATTTAAAGCTCCCGCCGGGATTGCGCAAGTCCTGATAGTAAACCCTATTATGGGGATCGGTTCCATTCGAAGCGTTCAAAATAAGATAATGCCCGTCTTCGGTCACCGCTGCGTCGAAATACCAGTCTTTGTGTGCCGGATCTTGATAGACCAAACGATCCGCAGTCTGGGATGTTCCTAACCGGTGGAAGTAAATTTTCTGATAGTAGTTGACTGCTTTTAACGCTGTTGCGTTTTCCGGTACGTCATATCGTGCGTAATAGAAACCGCTGTCATTGGGCAACCACGATGCGCCCGAGAACTTGCTCCATTCAATACGATCGGTTAAGTCCCGTCCATCCGCAACGCTGCGGACATGCCACGTCTGCCAATCTGAACCCGAGCTTTGGGTTGCGTAAGCAACGTATCTGCCGTCGTTGGAAAAGCCGTATCCGCCGATCGCAACCGTTCCATCTTTCGAGAGAGTGTTAGGATCTAGAAATACGCGTCCGGCAGCTTTGGGTGAATCGGCGACGTATAGAACGGATTGGTTTTGTAATCCGCTGTTACGGGTGAAGAAGAAGTGGCGACCTTGCCGAAAGGGTGCGCCAAAACGCTCGAAGTTCCATAGTTGTGTGAGGCGAGTTTTGATCGCAGCGCGCTGGGGGATCGTATCCAGGAAATTGCGCGTCAGTGCACTTTCCGCTTGCACCCAGGATGCCGTCTGGGGTGAATCGATGTTTTCCAGCCAGCGATACGGATCAGCAATCTTGGTTCCGAAATAGTTATCGATAACTTCCTGACGCGCAGCGGGCGGATACGTCAAGCGAGTTGCCGCACGGAGCGAGCCGCCCGTCGTTAGCAAAAAAACACATAAGAACAGGTTGCAGAGTCGTAGAAGTTTCATTATCGCATGATACGACCTCCACGCCTTACTTCCGCTCATCAGCCATGTGCTCTTCGAGCAACGGCAAACGCTTTGTTACGCCTGATGAAGGTCGTCGTCCTAATCGCCTCAGCGTAGCGTGCGGTTTAAAAAGCGGTCAAGATAAGGTAGAGCGATCCTGTTGTTCAGACCATAAAAGACGCTTTCAAAAGAATGCTCGGCAAATGGTAGTTCGAGGTATGTAACGTCGTTACCGGCGCGCTGTAATGCGTCGCGCATACGCCGGGCGTGCCGCACATCCACAACGTGATCGCGTTTTCCGTAAATGAGCAGCGTGGCGGGCAAGTGACTTCGCACCGCGTATAGGGGTGATGCCTCGCGATACAGTTGAAATTTTGCTCGCGGCGTACCGCCCAAATATGTTTCGAGAAGGGCGCGAACATTGAGGGGATCCGGCTGCGGGAGGAACTCGTATCCGCTCACGAGGTCCAGCGGCCCCGAGTAGCTGACGACTGCGCGCATCGCGGAATGGGGGCGATACGCTGCCAGCAGAGAGAGTTCCCCGCCGGCAGAATGCCCTAAGATTGCCATGACATCGGGATTGCAGTTGAATCGCCCCGCAGAGCGGCGCACGGCATTTACCGCCAGCGTAATGTCGTCCAGAGGAACCGGGAAGTGAAACTTTGGCGCTTGGCGGTAGTCTATTGCGAATACACAGTAACCCCGCGAGGCGATGTAGCGGTTCAGGCCCGCATCGTTTTTGGCACTACCGCGTTGCCACGCTCCGCCATGGACCGCCACCACGATGGGGTGAATTCCTCCCCTGCGCGGTCGGTATACTTCTGTCGATAATTGTAACTCGTTGCTCAAAGAGATGGAAAGGCTATCTACGATCACGCGCTGTGGTATTGCAATGAGGAAGTACAGGGACAATGGCGCTTGGCCCCGCGACTCCAGGAGCGGAAAAAGCGTCGCGATCGCTCCCAAGGTCGCCGCGCTAAACGCAAGCGGCCACGCTTTCCAAGAGCGCTTGCGCGTCAGCGCCGTTGCGGCGAGGGCAATGTTGGCAACCAGGAGGTACGGGCTCAACTCGATCGCGGCGACGCAGAGAGCCAATAGGAAGGCCGTTGGAGCCGGCGTCACAATCCATGCGCTAACAAATGACACCGCGAGCGTTAGAGCGAGCAGCACACCGTTAAGGTAGACGCGACTCATGATGCGATGTCTTATGTGCATTTCGAGGCCTATCTGCTTGCAGCTAGAAGTTAGGGGTCCGTGAGAAGTTCGCGGGCTACTTTTTTGCTACTGTCTCTTCTACTTATCGCCATCGCCGCCGGCTGGTGGTGGTTCTCGCGGTCCAATCAGAACGTCGTTAGCAACACGATTACCGTCTACTACACTAAGACCGACGGAACGACGGAAGTTCCTTGGACCATATCAATGGGGCCGGCCCGCGATTTGCGAAGCGTCTTATTCTATGCTGCCACACAAGCAGTGGCCGGTCCGGCGAGTACGAATGACGCGATTCGCTTTCCCACTGGAACGCATGTGCTTGGCGTTAACGTTGATGAGAGGATAGCCGACGTCGACTTGTCTGGTGAAGTGAAATCGCTCTCCGGAGGAAGTCTAGGTGAAACGGGTGAGTTCAAATCGCTTGTTTGGACCTTGACCAAGATTTCAGGAATAGATGGCGTGCGCGTTCGTGTTGACGGTATGCGCTTAGACGCGCTGCCCGGAGGACATCTTGAGCTTGATAAACCGCTTAAACGTTCGGATTGGTAGTACCCTTGCCCTGATTGCGGCTTGCGCGCTGCTAAGCGCGCCGGCGGGCGCCACCGCTCCGGTGCCTTCATTTTGGTTCTTTGGATCGAAGTTGGCCTTTGAACGTATTAGCGTAAATAAGGACGACTTTGCGGTTTCAATCCACGACGGGGCGTTGCGGACCTTTCTTAAGCGGTTAGGGGCTTCGGTCGCCTGGCAGCAGGGACAACGTTATATTCTCGTGACCGCTGCAGACCACCGGGTGATTAGTTTTACTCTAGGGGAAACGCGCTTCAACGCAGGATCGCTGTTCACGCAAGCCGGCTTTGCGCCATATGCGTCGGGCGGGGATGTGTATTTGCCGCTCGAGGCGCTCGCCCGTTCGCTGTACGTAGCACCTTTGCGAGACGGCGGTGATGTGGTCTTGCAACCGCAACTAGCATTCTTGGACGTGCGCAGCGAGGAAGACAGAGCGATCGTAACGTTTCGGGCGGCGGTTGCCCTCGCACCCACCGTGCGCGCGCAGCGCGATCGGTTCGTGGCAGAATTTGTGGGTGTGGGTTCCTCGCTCCAGCAGACCCGCAAGTTGAATGTCTGGGGAATGTCTGAAATTAAGGTCAACGTGACGGGAACGGCGCGTTATCCAAAAACTGTTGTGAGCATCACTCATGCGCACAACCTAAGGCACACTGAAGTCCGTGCTGGAGATGACACAGAAGTGCAGTATGCGTTTGCTGCCACTGCGCCCCTGCCGTTCCGACCAACGCCTCACCCGGCGCCGCCTGCGCCGCCCGAACTGCCGCCGCGAGCAACGCCAAGTCCGGAACCCGCCGAAAATCCGACGCCCGAAACAACCGCAAGTGTGACCTCAGTAGACGTCACCCCTAACGACTCGGGCGTTACTGTGCGCCTGGCCGTGAGCGGAAACGCGAGTTATGAGTGGCATCGTTTGCCCGAACCCGACATGCGCTGGTATATCGACATCAAAGGTGCGACACTCCAAATCCCTGCGCGCGACGAATCTGAAAATACGGAATCCGTTAAATCTTTGCGAGTTCGCCAAAGCGTCGGTGAACCTCCAACGGTTCGGGTTGCACTAACGCTTGCCGGCGCTAAGCGCGTGGAGGTGACGCCTTTTGCAGGCGGTCTGACGATCAACGTAACCGGTGAGGAAGTAAGCAATGCGTCGCGGAGTGGAGCAGGAATTATTGGAACCGGGGCGCGAGTCTACGCAGCGCCTCAACCGAGTCCATCGTTAGCCGACTGGAAGTTTGGTGCGAACCCCAATTCGAACGTTGCCGCGAATCCGGGTTTGATTATTATCGATCCAGGTCACGGTGGAAGCGACCCCGGTGCCAGCAATGCGACCACCATCGAAAAGGATCTCAATCTGGATGTGTCCCAGCGCTTACGCACCATTTTGGTTGCGCGCGGCTGGACCGTCCGAATGACCCGCACTACCGACGTTGACGTATACGCGCCCAACGACTCCGCGCATGATGAGTTGCAGGCGCGGTGCAATGTGGCGAACTCGGCCGGTGCCCGAATGTTTATTAGCGTCCATACCAACGGCTATCCCGGTAGTGGCCCTAATGGCACGACCACCTATTATTATAAGCCGCAAGACTTCCCACTAGCCAGCGCGATCCAGCGCCGGTTGCTCTCACTCCTCGGCACAAAAGACGATGGTGTCATAAAAAACCGTTTCTACGTCATCGCCCATACTACTATGCCGGCGGCTCTCGTAGAGACCGCATTTCTCTCAAATCCAAGCGACGCAGCCCTCTTGCGTTCTCCGGCCTTCCTCCAGCGCGTCGCGCAGGGAATCGCCGAGGGAGTCAGCGATTACGCGGGCTCGCCGGCCGGCGCTCAGCGGCCTGGACGTTAGTGCTTGGTTTGTTCGATTCCGGACTCGGCGGACTTACTGTCGTGCGCCGCGTGCGCGACTTGTTGCCGAGCGAAGACTTGTTGTTTTTTGCCGATCAAGCACACGTTCCGTACGGCGATCGTGACCCCCATGAACTCGCAGGGCTGCTGGAACAAAATGTTCGCTGGTTGAATCGCTGCGGCGCGAGCGCAATTGTCATGGCATGTAATACTTCTTGCGCGATCGCCTCTCAATTCGGTTGGCCACGGAGCGCGATTCCCATTCTGGATTTGATTGATTCCGCGGCTCGGGCGGCGAAGGAACTTGACTACGATAGAATCGGCGTCATCGCAACGTCCGCCACAGTGCGTAGCGGCGGATATGGTAAGGCGATTCGCCGTCTCAATCCTGAGGCCACGGTTGAGGAAGTTGCCGCTCCCGAACTGGTGCCCTTGGTTGAAGCGGGCGAAATCGGGGGAGAACGCGCTCGCCGTGCCGTCGCGCGAGCCTGTGAAAAATTCTCATCGTCCATTCAAGCCCTTATCTTGGCATGCACGCATTATCCAGTATTGGACAGGCACTTTGCGGATGCGTTGGGCGAACGCGTTGTCCGCATCGATCCCGCAGTAGTGCAGGCTCGCCGGGCGGTCGATCTTGTTCGTACGACGCGCAGGCAGGATGGCGGTATGGGAAACGTTCGGTACGTCACCAACGGAGATCTGCAAGCCTTCCGCAGCAGCGTCATGGCTTTGATGGGCGAACTGGCGCCGGACGTTGAGAGCGTCGCGACCGCCGCTTGAAACTCAAAGTAAGTGAAAGATGCGGAAAAAGAGTGCAACCGAAAGAGTGGCAAGCGCCGCGCCCGCCATAACTTGCATGAATGTGTGCGCGCGAAGATACACGCGCGACCAGCAGACAATAGGAATTAACACCAGAAACGGGAGCGGCTGGCGCCCGTAAATGATGGAAAGTGCAACCAACGGAGCCGTAATGCCAAGCGCATGCGTGCTTATTTTCCAGTAACGGGTGATGTATTGGACGACGAGCGTGCTCAACGTGTACCCCGCCATTGAGGCGATGAGAAACGTGGGAGCGTGCGTTAGCCATAACGTTATTGTTCCAACTAAGTAAAAGACGACGAATGCGCCGAAGACCGTTTCCCGCTCGCGCCGGACGGACATATCCAGATCCGAGATTCGACCGGTAGCATACAACCAGAGCACAAAGAGCATTGGACCCGTCGAGGTGAAAAATGTGCTAAGGAAAAGTAAGTACCAAAACTGCTCGGTAGTGTGTGTGGTCGCATGCGCCAAGATGACGAAAAGTGCTAGCGCGGTCAGAAAAGGATTGAAAATCGTTGAAAAGATCTTCGCTAAGTCAAGCCAGACTCGACGATTTGCAACGGTCCTTCGTGCGTCGGTTCGAGCAACCAAATGCGGTTGGTTTTGTGACGTTTCGGCCTCCAGTTTTAGTATGGGGCTGGTCGTGAGGAATAGAGCTCCTTCTTGCGCTGCTGGGCAAGATGCAAGAAGAGCATTGGAACGATGACCGTAGGTAGCACGAGACCGAGAACCACTTGCGAGCCGATCAGCAGCACTGGTGTGGAAATGCCGGTCGAGAGAAGCGCCACGCTGCCTCCAATCGTAACTGAACGACGCAACAAAAAATTCGTACCGTTTGGAACCCCGAGCATAAAAAGTCAAATTTTAAGTTTAGGGTTAGGCAACTCCCTCAAATAGGAGCTTTCAACTTCGTCGACTTTGGGGACGGCGCCCCCTTGAACAACACCGTTAGAGTTTATGCGACCATTTCCATATGCGAGAGCTCCTCGGTTGCAATGTCGAGCAACATGTCGCGTCGCTTTACGTCGCTCTCCGCCCAACCTTGCGTGAAGTAACGCATCGCTGCGGCAAGCTCACCATTCGGACCGCCGAATTGATAGACCAACAATTTCGCAAAATTGGGATTCGGTTCGTCGTCGTGGACCGTGCACATCATCTTCTTGTTGTGTAAGAACACTGTCGAAACTTCATTCTTAGACGTATTGGGCTGCGTCCTGTCCCGCGAAGTAACGGAGCTAAACCAGAGCAGTCGCCCGAATTACCGCCATCGTAGGCGTAAATCCTAGACTTAGGAGCCCTCTATAGTCGCGTCGAATAGCGCTCCTCTTATGGTTCTGGAACGCATCGATTCACCCGACGACGTACACTCACTGAGTCGAGCGGAAATCGACATACTTGCCCGCGAGATTCGCGACCTGTTGGTGGCCACGTGCGCCCAAAATGGCGGTCACTTAGCGCCGAACCTCGGCGTGGTGGAATTGACGCTTGCACTACACCGCGTGCTGAGCTTACCACCCGATAAGATTGTTTGGGACGTTAGTCATCAGAGTTACGTGCACAAAATTTTGACCGGGCGCCGCAGTCGTTTTTCCAGCATCCGGCAAGGTGGAGGTCTGTCAGGATTTTCAATGCGCAGCGAGTCCAGCTACGACGTGTTTGGAGCAGGCCATGCATCCACATCCGTTTCCGCAGCGCTTGGGATGGTATTCGCTCGCGATTTGGCCCGCGAGAAATCAACGATCGTGGCGGTTCTCGGTGACGGCGCTCTTACCGGCGGGTTGACCTACGAAGCATTAAACAACGCCGGCGGCCTGAAAACAAACTTCATCGTGGTTCTGAATGACAACGAGATGTCGATCGCACCCAATGTCGGAGCTATAGCGTCCTACCTATCAGTTTTGCGCTTAAAGCCGTTCGCTAATTTCGCGCGTGAGAAGACCAAAGGGGTGCTCGAACATATCCCGTTCGGCGACACCGCAAGAAAAGCGCTTGAGAGCGCCGAGGTTGCAGCAATGCGGTTTGTTGCGCCCGCCGAGAAAGCCACCATCATCTTCGAAGAGATGGGATTTCGCTACATCGGGCCCGCCGACGGCCACAATTTTGACTCGCTCGTCGAAGCTTTACAGACCGCCAAAGGGGTTCCCGGCCCAGTACTTTTGCATGTTCGAACCGTGAAAGGAAAAGGTTATGAGCCTGCCGAGCTCGATTCGCGATCTTTTCACGGTTGCGGTGCTTTTGAAGTTGAGAACGGGAAGGTCGAAAAAAAGGCCGGCGCCCTTCCGACGTTTGCAGACGCTTTTGGTGATGCAATAAGTACGGTCGCCAAGCTTGACGACCGGATTATAGGAATTACGGCGGCAATGCCTGACGGCACGAAGTTATCGAAATTTGCCAGACAATTTCCGCACCGATATTTCGATGTTGGCATCGCCGAAGCGCATGCCGTGTGCTTCGCGGCGGGCGCCGCAAGCGCCGGGCTCAAGCCGGTCTGTGCCATTTATTCGACATTTTTGCAGCGCGCCTACGACCAAGTGGTGCACGACGTGGCGATTCAAAACTTGCCAGTCGTCTTTTG
>JALYZK010000016.1 GCA_030945705.1 Vulcanimicrobiota bacterium
GCCCCAACGAGGTTCCGCAATCGATTTTCTTGCTTGCCCAAGTGCGGTTGCAAATCACTTTGCAAATCGAGCAGCGAAATCATTTGGCCTGCAGAAAGTTGCCTTAGCCGCTCGATGACACGACCGCGCAGAAAGCGGGTAGTTTCCCTGAACGGAATGCGCTCTTGGGGCGATCGCTTTCGCTTGTAGCGCCGACGCGCCGTCTCCAACGCCGATGGGTCGATCGGAGCCGCGGAGCAAACAGATCTTAGGGGGCACAGAAGACATTTGGGAGCGCGCGCGGTGCAAATGGTGGATCCCAAATCCATAAGCGCTGAATTCCAAGCATGACCACGTTTCTCTGGAACCAAACTCTGCGCCTCGAGATTGATCTTCGCTGGTGTTGCCCGTGCCGGATATTCTAGCCCATGAAGTATCCGGTGCACGACACGTCGCACATTTGTATCCAGTGCTGCGTCGTCTTCGTCGTGAGCGAAGGCTCGGATAGCAGCGACGGTATACGCTCCCACTCCGGGAAGCTTCCGTAACTCCATGACGTCACGGGGAACTTTGCCTACGCCGTTGACGAGGCCTGTTGCCAATTTCTTGAGACGCACCGCCCGAGAATTGTACCCTAAGCCACGCCAAGCGCGCAGGACCTCCGCGGTGGATGAGTTGGCGAGGGATTCAAGCGTCGGAAAGAGCTCGATGAACCTCTTGAATTTCGGTAAAACACGTTCGACTTGTGTTTGTTGCAGCATGAATTCGCTGACGATCACCGCGTACGGATCGCGCGTAATCCGCCACGGCAGATGCGTGCGCCCATTCGTTCGATACCAATCGAGCAGTAACTGTTGAATCTGGAGCACTCGTGTCGGTGTTATAGATCCGGGTTTCATAAACGCGTCGCAGGCATCGCTTCTCGGACACACCGCAATTCCTTCCTGGTGTCAGGCTTGAGGCACGTTGCTGCAAAGGGTGCGACCATTATTTGCCCGCCGCTTGCTGGCGGCGCGGGGCCTTGACGGCAATTTCGCGAAACGCCATGCGTAGCTAACGCGACTTTTCGTTCCGAACGGAGCAGACCTTGGCACAAAATCAGGTAGACGTCATCGTGATCGGCGCAGGACCCGGCGGATATCATGCGGCTATTCGCCTTGGGCAACTGGGGAAAACCGTCGTTTGCGTCGATCGGGATGAGGTCGGCGGGGTGTGTCTGAACTGGGGTTGTATCCCAACCAAGGCGCTATTGCACGTGGGCGAAGTCATCCGCCACATCAACCAAGCAGATGCGATAGGAATAAAAGTTCCGCAAGCGATCGTCGACCGCGCCGGCGTCACGAAGTTCAAAGACGACGTAGTCAAATCGAACGTGGGAGGCGTCAGCACGCTATTCAAAGCGAATAAGGTAACTTTCGCATACGGTGAAGCATCGTTCATGTCGGCCAAACAAATCTCCTTAAAAAACAAAGATGGCGCCACCCAAACGTATAGCGCAACAGATGCCATCGTCATAGCTACGGGGAGTGCGCCCATCGACGTAAAAGCCTGGCAGCGCGATGGCGAATTCATAATTAATTCCGACGACGCGGTGCAACTCAAACGAATTCCACAGAATCTACTGATAATTGGCGGCGGCGTCATTGGACTCGAATTCGCAACGGTATACTCGCGCATGGGTGCCCGTGTGCTCGTAATTGAAGCTCTTCCACAGGTATTAACCGGAACCGACGCCGAGATCGGCAAAGCGATGGTGCGCATTTTGAAGAAACAGGGAGTAGAGTTTTCGCTTAATACCAAAGTTGGGTCGCTCCATAGAAACGGTCAGTCGGTTGAAGCGACGTTCAATGGAGAAGCGACGAACGGTAAAGATGAAACTCGCGAGTTCGAAATGGCACTTGTGTGCGTCGGACGTCGACCCGTTACCGATGGTCTGAACCTTGCAGCCGCAGGCTTAAAGACCGATGAGGCGGGTTTCATCGCGGTAGACGCACAGCGCAGAACCGCGGTGGCGGAAGTTTTTGCGATTGGTGATGTTACCGGGGCACCCTTACTTGCACACAAGGCAATGAAAGAGGGCGTCATTGCAGCCGAGGTCATCGGCGGCGATAAATCGGCGGCATTCGACCCCGTGGCAATTCCGAATTGCGTATACACAGA
Organism: Vulcanimicrobiota bacterium; assembly: GCA_030945705.1. Lineage (GTDB taxonomy): Bacteria > Vulcanimicrobiota > Vulcanimicrobiia > Vulcanimicrobiales > Vulcanimicrobiaceae > JALYZK01. Next base: position 2,140 of record JALYZK010000016.1, read on the forward strand.
CCCGGAAGTCGCAACAGTTGGCTTGTCTGAAGAAGAAGCAAAGTCCGCCGGCTACACGCTTCGCATTGGGAAATTTCCACTTGCGGCGAGCGGGCGTGCGCGAACAATGAACGAGAGCGATGGGATGATCAAATTAGTCGGCGATGCCAAGACCGACCTACTTCTAGGCATGCATATCATCGCTCCGCAGGCCGAATCGCTGATTGGCGAAGGTGTCATCGCTCTCGAGATGGGGGCAACGTTGGAAGATATCGGACTTTCAATCCATCCGCATCCCACCCTAACCGAAAGCATCATGGATGCCGCCGAAGCGGCACACGGCAAAGCTATCCACCTTGTCAATCCGAAGCCCAAAGCGGCACCCGCTCCCCAGGCGGCCATAAAATGAAGTTGGTGCGGCTCCTCGACCTGGGTCGGCGCCCGTATCGGGACGTGTGGGATCTGCAGCGTGACCTCCACGCGCGTGTGGCGGGAGGCGAAGCACCGGAGAGTTGGATCGTCGTGGAGCACACGCCGGTTGTTACTCTCGGGCGCAACGCCAAAGCATCGAATCTGAATTTCTCGCCGGAATCACTCGCGGGTCGGGGTATCGACGTTTTTTCAGTAGAACGCGGTGGAGACGTGACGTATCACGGTCCCGGCCAGCTCGTTGTCTACCCGATTCGCAAACTGGAACGGTTCCGCGAAATCGTACCGCTAGTGCGCGCCCTCGAAGCGGCTGTCATACAGACATGCGCGAGTTTTGGCGTCGCGAGCGAGCGCTGGAGCGACCACGCGGGCGTTTGGATAGGAGCCAATCAAATCTGCGCGATCGGTCTGGCGATCAAGAAAATGACGTCGTTGCATGGGATCGCGCTCAATGTATCAACGGATCTGAATTACGACCGTTTGATCACGCCGTGCGGACTTCCCAACCGAGGTATCACGTCGTTAACCAAAGAAGCGAGAGCGCCGATCGAGTTGACCGTAGCGAAAAACGCGTTGCTCGAGTCACTTGAGCGGGAGTTTGGCATTCGCTTCTCGAGCAGCGCTTCAGGTTTGGAATTGGCATCGTAAAATGACCAGTGAAGTAATCAACCTGATTGAACGGCAACCGCGCCAACCGAAACCGGCGTGGCTTAAAGTACAACTTCCGCACGGTGAAGACTACGAGCGCGTACGCGCCAAGGTGAGCGACCTCCAATTGAACACGGTCTGCCGCGAAGCAATGTGCCCCAATATTGCTGAATGCTGGGGAGCCGGAACTGCCACAATCATGATTCTGGGCGACACGTGTACGCGCGGTTGTCGCTTTTGTGCGGTAAAGACGGGGAATCCGCGAGGCGAAGTGGATTGGCTAGAACCGATTCGCGTTGCGGAAGCCGTGAAAGATTTAGGCTGGCAGTATTTGGTATTAACCGCCGTCGACCGGGATGACTTAACCGATGGCGGCGCGTTAATTTTTGCGAACACCGTGCGCGCCATCCACGAAGCGGTACCCGGCTCCAAAGTAGAG
>JALYZK010000020.1 GCA_030945705.1 Vulcanimicrobiota bacterium
GTCATAGCCGCAGCCGCCGCCATTACTTGCAGCACCAAGCAGAAGGACCGAGGCAAGAAGTAAGAGTTTCATCAGTGTAGCTCCAGTACGTTGGCCACCGAACGATTCCGTTTCGTAAGGCGGTTGAACGTGATATATTCTTATTAACTGACAGCACAGCGCAAACATTTATGGCTGGGTGCGGAAGCGCCGCTCCGAGGGGCTGGCCAATACTTTGTGAAATGTTTGGAATCCAAATGAATCCCTATGAGCCAGTAGCCATCTATCTGGGGGTGGCAGTTTTCATGGCGTTGGCTTTCTCGGCGCTGCCTGGGTTGCTTGCGCACAAGAAGCCCAACACCCAGAAAGCCGAGGCTTATGAGTGCGGGGTTGAGCCTACGTCAAGCGTGACCGGGCGCTTTCCGATCCGGTTTTACCTCATTGCAATGCTGTTTGTTATCTTCGACGTGGAGGCGGCATCCTTTTACCCCTGGGCGGTTCAAATGCACGCGTTGCGAGTGTTTGGCCTGCTTGAGATGGTTGCTTTTGTAATCGTCTTGGCCATCGGGTACGCCTACGTGTGGAAGAAGGGCGGTTTTGTGTGGAGGTAGGTCCCGGGCAGTTTCTGCTCGCCAAGGTGGACGACGTTGCGCGCTGGGCGCAAAGTTCGAGCGTCTGGCCATTGACCATGGGGTTGGCGTGTTGCGCCATCGAGATGATGACCGCGACCGCTCCCGAATACGACATCGCGCGCTTCGGCTCAGAGGTGTTTCGCGCTTCGCCACGCCAAGCCGACTTAATGATTGTCTCGGGCCGTGTTGCGCAAAAGATGGGCCCCGTCGTGAAGCGCCTTTACGAGCAAATGGCAGATCCAAAATGGGTCATATCGATGGGCGCCTGCGCGAGCTCCGGGGGAGTTTTCGACAATTACGCAATCGTACAGGGAGTCGATACGATCGTTCCCGTCGACGTTTACGTTCCCGGCTGCCCGCCCACACCGGACGGCTTGCTATACGCAGTAAACCTGATCCAGCAGCAAATTCGGGAAGGTGGACGCGGCGGCGTCCTGGCCCGCGCATAACATTTAAGAGAAGGTAACGTGCCAAGCACTCAAACCCCGCCGATGGGCGGCTCGGCGATCGATCCAACCAGCGTGCGTCCAGCGATCGCCGATGCGCGAATTGAGCGCGTCGATCCCGCAAATCTGCGCGTTCGTTTGCAAACACTGAAGGCTGAGGGCTTCACGATGCTTTTGGACTTGGGGGCGGTGGATTACTTGCAGCGTGAGCCGCGCTTTGATGTCGTATATCACTTGCTCAAGATGCCGAGTGAGATTTCCTCCGTGGCGCAAGTCGGACAGCCGGAGCGCCTGCGTTTGCTCTGCGGCGTTCCTTTAAGCAGTCTGTCGCTCCCGACAGCGACCGATTTGTGGAAGAGTGCAGATTGGGCTGAGCGCGAGATTTGGGATCTCTTCGGCATCGCTTTCACCGGTCACCCGGATTTACGCCGTATCCAGATGCCCAGTCACTGGGAAGGTCATCCGCTTCGCAAAGACTATCCCTTGCGCGGACCGGCGCGCGAGCAATCACCGCGTCCTGAGTTTGCCCTTAAGAGCAATGTCGTTTCGGGTACGCCACCCGCGGGACGCACCGCGGAGGCTCTGCAAAAGGAAATCGCCATGCTTCGACGGGATGCGCACGAGACGTCGGCAAGTGCACATGATACGCCGGCGGCCCAGGATCCGCGGCGGTGAGTTTGAGCGCCTTCCCATCAGAAGACGAGATCGTGTCGCGCAGCGAAGATTCCATGATCATTTCAATGGGCCCGCAGCATCCGTCGACTCACGGAGTCTTGCAAATCATGCTGGAGATTCGCGGCGAGAACATTAAGAAGGCAGAACCGGAGATTGGTTATCTCCACACCGGCATCGAAAAAAACATTGAAAATCTTTTTTGGACGCAAGCACAAACGAATGTCGAACGCATGGATTACCTCGCACCACTTTCCAATGCACTGTGCTACGTTCTGGCGGCCGAAAATCTCCTCGGCATCAGCGATAAAATTCCGCAGCGTGCCAGGCAAATTCGCGTCATGCAGGCAGAACTGACGCGCGTTGCTTCACACTGCGTCTGGCTTGGCACTCACGGGATAGATCTGGGAGCGCTCTCCATTTTTTTCTATTGTTTTGACCTTCGCGAAAACATTCTTGATTTGCACGAGGCTGCCGGCGGGGCACGCATGCATCCAAATTATTTCCGTATCGGCGGCTTAAATGGTGATTTGCCGCAAGGTTTTCTCGATAGATTGGATGCCCTCATCCAGAAGCTTCCCGGCCGCATAAAAGATTTGCGGGCACTCTTGCAAAAAAATCCAATTTTTCAGGATCGTACGGTCGATGTAGGTACGATTACCGCGCAGGATTGCGCACAATGGAGCGTAACGGGACCGATCTTGCGTGCATGTGGCGTGGCATACGACGTTCGCAAAGCTTTTCCGTACAGCGGCTATGAAGATTATGACTTTGACATCCCTGTCCGAACAGAAGGCGATGCATATGCGCGTTTTTTGGTACGGCTAGACGAAATGGAAGAGTCCTTGCGAATCATCCGCCAAACCCGCAAGAAACTTGTCGATGGGCCCATCATGATTGATGACGCCAAAGTCGCGCCGCCCCCAAAAGAAGCAATTGCGATTTCAATGGAAGCGCTCATCCACCATTTTAAGCTCGTCAGTGAGGGTTTTCGCGTCCCTCCTGGAGATGTGTACCAATCCGTTGAAGGCCCTCGAGGAGAGCTGGGATACTATTTGGTATCGGACGGCAATAACAAGCCATGGCGCATTCGAACGCGGCCGCCTTCGCTTTACAACTTGCAGGCACTCAAAGCGATGGCTCCGGGAAATTTGATCGCCGACCTCGTCGTCATGATTGGCTCCCTCGATCCGGTTTTCGGCGAAGTCGACCGTTGAGCGAGCAGAAACTCGCGTCGCAAAACGTCGCACCGGTGGATTCACCGCAATTTCGTGGACATAAGGCTGCCGAGCAAGCTGCGCACGAAGATGCCCGCGATTCAATGCAGTCGCGCAGCGCGGGAGAGTTCACGGCCCTCTATCAACGACTACTTCCCGAGTGCGAATCCATCATCGCGCAATATCCGGACTCACGTTCGGCACTTTTGCCCATCGTGCACCGCTTCCAAGCCGAGGAAGGCTATGTTTCAAAGAGCGCCATGAATGCATGTGCCGAGATGTTAAATCTTCCGCCGGCTGTCATTGAGTCAACAGTATCCTTTTATACTTTATTTTTCCGCCGTCCCGTAGGGCGCTACATGCTCCAAGTTTGTCGCAACCTTTCATGCAGCATGAACGGCGCTGACGGTATCATGGCATATTTTCGCGAGCAACTTGGCATAACGCACCTGCAAACAAGCGACGATGGTCTGTTCTCCTATGAAGAAGTTGAATGTCTCGCGGCGTGCAACCGGGCACCCTGCATGCAAGTGAACCTTGAATTTGTGTATGATTTGACGCCGCAAGCTGTCGATAGCATGTTGGCGGCAATGCGCCGCGGGAACTTCAACGTCGCTCCGCTTCCTCAGACTGCTGCGCCGGGACGCACGTGGATTGAATCGCAAAACGCCACCGTTGCCGGCGGTAAGAAGTCACCGGGAGCACAGCAAGTCGTCGATGCGGATAATGCTGGCGGAATCGGGGATGCCAGCGGCGTCATCATGCTCGATCGTATCCTAGCTGACAAGGAGTCGTATCGCGGCCGCAGCCGGGAGCGTTTGCTGAACGAGCCTGACCATGACGCGCCGAAAGCGGTTTTAGACTGATGGACTTTCAACCTGTGTTGATGACGGGCATCGGCGAAGCAAACTTGCGCGATATCGGCGTGTATCGCGAGCGTGGCGGTTATAAACAGTCCGAACGCGTATTTCGTGAAATGAGCACCGCCCAAGTTCTAGAGGTGGCCAACCAGTCCGGCTTACGCGGACGCGGCGGCGCGGGTTTCCCCACGGGCCGCAAGTGGATGTTCCTACCCGCGAGCGACCGCCCCCGTTATCTGGTGTGCAACTGCGATGAAGCAGAACCGGGGACGTTCAAGGATCGTATGTTGCTTGAAGAAACGCCCCACTTAGTAATCGAAGGAATACTAATAGGCGCGTACAGCATCGGTGCCCATCATGCCTTCATGTACATCCGCGGCGAATTCAAACGTGGCTATGAAATCTTTTTCGATGCGGTCCAGCAGGCGCGCGCAGCGGGCTTTATCGGCAGAAATTTGTTCAGCACCGGTTATGATTTGGAATTAACCATTCACCGCGGCGCGGGCGCATATATTTGCGGTGAAGAAACGGCATTGCTCAATTCCCTCGAGGGCAAGCGCGGCGAACCGCGGCTCAAGCCTCCGTTTCCCGCCGTTGAGGGTCTCTATAAAATGCCTACGGTCGTGAACAATGTGGAAACCTTGGCTTATCTCGTCCCGATTTTCGAACGGGGACCACAGTGGTTTGCTGGGGTGGGAACGGAAAAGTCAAAAGGATACAAAATTGTCTCAATCAGCGGCCACGTTAAGAAACCCGGCAACTATGAAGTGCCGTTGGGAACGACGATTCGCCAACTTATAGAGCTTGCCGGCGGTTTGCGTGACGGCCGCAGACTCATGGCCGTCCAACCCGGAGGTGGTTCCTCGGCATGCATTTTTGACGAGCACTTAGACTGGTCTTACGATTATGAATCCATGCAAAAAGCCGGCTCGATGCTTGGCTCGGGGGCGATGGTAGTATTTGACGACACCACGGATTTTGTCAAAGCCGCGCATTCGCTCGTGCGCTTTTTTGCGCATGAATCGTGCGGTCAGTGCACGCCTTGCCGAGAGGGCGCACATTGGTTGGAATTGACACTGCATAGACTGCTTGCCGGAGACGGCCGCAAATCCGATATCGACATTCTAAGAAACGTTTCCCATCGGATGACCGGCCTCAACCTGTGTCCTCTGGGTGATTCCATCGAGCCGTTCCTCGCCTCGGTCGTCAACCGCTTCCCAGATCAATTCGAAGCCTACCTTACGCGCGCCCAGGCGCTGGCTTGATGCCGGATAGCATGCCCCTTGAAGATGTAACGGTTACTATTGACGGTACCGATGTGCGCGTTCCAAAAGGAACCTTGCTCGTTGAAGCGTCCAAACAGATCCAACAAGAAATTCCCGTTTACTGTTATCATCCTAAACTAGGACCTGCAGGGTTGTGCCGCATCTGTTTGGTTGAAGTCGAAGGGATGCCGAAGTTGCAGATCGCCTGCAACACGACGGTTACCGACGGCATGAAGGTGCATACGTATAACGCCAAAGTCGAGGATGGGCGGCGAGCCGTTCTGGAATTTTTGCTCCTCAATCATCCGCTGGATTGCCCTATTTGCGACAAGGGCGGCGAGTGTGATTTACAAGACTTCTCTATGGCCTACGGACAAAGTGGATCACGCTTGGCGGATCCAAAAACCGCCAAACCAAAAGCGGTCGATCTTGGTCCTACCATTGTCCTGGACGAGGAACGGTGCATCGTTTGCCAACGCTGCGTGCGCTTCGACGACATCATCACACGCGAGCGTTCGCTCATCGTGAAAGACCGCGGTGCACGCGACATCATCGCAACTGCAACCGATAAGCCGTACAGATCAAACTTCAGTGGAAACGTCACCGAAATATGTCCGGTGGGCGCGCTTACATCGAAA
>JALYZK010000064.1 GCA_030945705.1 Vulcanimicrobiota bacterium
CGCGCAATGGATTGTGCGAGTGCTGCGGCGTTGGCATCACGCGGGATTGCCCCGACTTCGCAATCGAGCAGTGCGCTGATCGCGTTGATGGCCGCATTTGCGACGAGTTTGCCCCACAAGTGCGGCCGGATGTCATAAACGACCGCAGCCCGCAGCCCGCTCTGCTGCAAGAGCGTCACGATCCGCTGCGACGTGGTGGGCGACGCGCCGCCCGAACCTAAAATGGTGTAGCCCGTTTGTGAACTGCGCACCTTTCCTGGTCCAACGGTGAGTGATGATTCTGTTGTGATACCCAAAACAACAGGCACGGAGCCTAAGGCCGTCTTAATCGCGTCCTCGTTGCCGACACCGTTTTGCAAAGACACGATGGGAGTGGCGGGATTCAGTTGTCCGGCAAAGGGGCGTAAGGCAGAAAGGGTGTCTACCGCCTTGACGAACAAAAACAGCACTGACGACGTGAATAAAGCTCTCGCTGAAGAGGTCGTCGCGACAGGACGCGGTGATGCATCGTTCACGCACAATCCATTTTTTGAGATGTCGTGCAGCAGGCTCTCGCTTTGGTCGAGCATCGTAACGTCGCACTGTTCGGCGAAATGAAAACCGAACAACGTTCCCATGGCGCCCGCGCCGATAATCCCGATCTTCGGACGGTTGGTGTTCATACGCGCAGACCACTTCGGTGTATCCGCCGCCCCTTCCGGGGACGAAAGAAGTAAATAAGGAAAACGCCGGCGAGGAAACCACCGATATGTGCGAAGTATGCGATACTGGCGCCGGATTCTACGCCGGCGCGAGAATCGACCGTGCCAAAGCCGTGAATAAACTGGACTACCGCCCAGATGCCGATGACTAAGATCGCGGGCAGCCGCAGAAAAAGTGGAAAACAGCCAATTGGAAGAATCGCGCGAATGGAGTTCGTCGGAAAATTGACGATGTAAGCCCCAAGGACGCCCGCGATTGCTCCCGATGCACCGATTTCGGGAACGTGACTCGCGGGATTGACGAAGATTTGCGTCAGCGAACCAATAACACCGCAAGCCAAGTAGAATGCGATGAAGCCAATGTCTCCGAGCATGTATTCCATTTGTGGTCCAAACACGGCTAAAAACAGCATATTGAAGAAAAGATGCCAAAAACTCGCATGCAGAAACATTCCGCTAAAAATGGTCAGAATTTGTGGATGTGGAGAGGCTGCCAGTTGTATGCCGTGCGTTATATCGAATGGAATCGTTGCGTAGGCATTCACGAAGGCGTCCATCTGGGAGCCTGAAAGTTCGCGATAGAATGCGTAAATATTCAGCGCGATTATAGCGTAAACCGACAGCGGGAAAATGGGAATGCGCCGGTCGTCGCCGATGGGGATCATGGCACTAAGGCCGCCTTAAAATTGCAACTGTAAGCCGAACACCGTCCGGCGCTCGGGCCGGGTTAAATCGCGCTCGCCTAAAAATAGCGACGCATTGGGATGAACATTCAAATTTCCGTACGCATCAAAGGTTGGATGCCGCAGGTCGTACGCTCGTCCTTCAAATCCAAAGCGCCCGGGATTGTAGGAGGCTAAGACGCCCAGACGCGAGTACAACACGCCGCCACCGTAGCGCACCGCGCCGTGTGTTTGGCTGAGCAACAGATTATAGGAAGTATAGTGCGTGCCGATGTCGTTGGCGCCGACCATCACGTTCATTCCCCCGTGCGGCAACGCAATGAGATTGAAATCGGTTTGTGGGCCCCGGTCGCCACTGAGCAGCTGGTTTGTTCCTCCCAAACGGCGTGCCGGCGAAAGCAGACTGACGCGAATCTGCGCTGCCACTAAATCGCGCGCGACCTTACTCAGCTTGTTCTTGAGATTCTGCGCTCCAGACGGTGTTCCAGGATTGTTGCTGGAGGGTGCCGGGGGGGTGATGCGGCCACCGTTTGGTGCGGGCGTTGCGCCGGAGTCTACGCCGTACACGTGGCTGGTGCCGCCTAGGCTGGCAAGCAGTGAATTCGCCCGCTGGACCGTTGCGTCAAGGTTTGCAACGGTGTCCCGCAATTGCGCTTCGGTTTGGGGATTGCCGGTGACGGTGCGCAGGTCGTTTGTGAGATCCGCAATGGTATGGGTGGCATTGGCTATGTTGGTGGTAGTCGCAATAATATTGTCTTTGAGCTGTTTGTTCTGGGCAAGACTCTTTAAGGAATCCACCGAGGCATTGAGTGAAAGCGCGGTGCCGTTAAGCGATGTCAGCAGCGTGTCGACCTTGCCGGAATTCGACTTCACCGTGGTATCCAGGGTAGTGGTGAGATCCACGACGTTCTGACTGGCTTGCCCGAGCCCCGATTGCAAGGTCGAGGCGATGTTCTCGGCCCTGGATGAAAGTTGTTGTACGGAACGGTTGGCCGTAATGGTTAAATCGTTGGCGTTGGCAATGGTAGATTGCAAGCTATTGAGCAGAGCCGGTTCACGGCGTTGAAGCGTCGCCAGCAGCTCATCAAGACGTCGTACCTCGCCTTGACCCTGTTCGAGCAAATCTGCGATCGATGCCGAATTCTTCCCCTGGGGCTGTTCTTCTACGGGCAAAACGCGCCGTTCAAGAACGGAAACGGCACTTGGTGCAGGGGTCGGGCCGGTTTCTCCCGGCGCGCGAGGCTTGGGAATCGGGGGCACGATGATGAGACTTGGGTCGCCGGTTAGCGGCGCTTGGATTAGAAATCTTGACTCGCGCGGTATATCGACGTCTTTGTTCACGGCTAATATCACGTCTACGGTATTATCTTGCAGCAGGGCGATCGAATCCACCGTTCCGACGGTGACGCCGCTGAAGTAGACTAAGGCGCCAGAGTGCAGACCCGCCGCAGAATTAAAATGAATCCCCACCCGATAACCCGTATGGCGCGTTCCAAAATCGGTGATGACGAAGAATACTCCGAACAACAGTAGCATCGCTAGGATCGCGAATATTCCAACCTGTGCTTGTCTTGACATCGGTTCTCCTTGGGGTCCTTCCGTTAGATCGGAATGGGCCCCACGTCACTCCCTTGCAGAAACTGCTGAACGATCGGATTTACGGAACTCCGTATCTCCTCAACGGTACCATAGGCAATGATAGCACCCTCGAACAGCATCGCGACATAATCGGCCATCATGTAGATGCTCTGTAAATCGTGTGAAACCACGACCGCCGTAGCGTTGAGTTGGGCCCGCAGCCTCTTGATAGTATCGGTCAGCACGTTCGTAATAATAGGATCCAGTCCGGTCGTCGGCTCGTCGTAGAGCACGAGTTTAGGATTGGTAACGACGGCGCGCGCAAATCCGGCACGTTTGAGCATTCCCCCCGAGAGTTCGCTCGGGAAATCGTCTTGGGTATGCGAAAGGCCAACGCTGTCGAGGGTCGCGGTTACGGTTTTGTTGATCTCGTCCACCGACATCTTGGTGTGCTCCCGTAGAGGCAAGGCCACGTTTTGCCCGATTGTCATGCTGTCGAACAGAGCGGCGAACTGAAATGCGAAGCCTATCGCGACCCGGAAGTCGATTAATTCACTTTCGGGCATGTGACAGACATCTTCGCCTCGTACGTATGCATGGCCGGAATCCGGTCTGCGCAGGCCATTGAGCAAACGAAGAATCGTGGATTTTCCCGCACCAGACAACCCGATGATACACGTGATGGCGCCCTCGACGATATCGAGGGACAGATTTTTTAACACCACGCGGCCGCCGTAAGTAACGCTCACATCATCGAGCTTGCCGATAAGCTGACTCAATGAGCAACGCCAAACAGAAAGTACGACATCAGGAAGTTGCTTATGAAGATCATGATAATTGAAATCACCACCGCGCCCGTTGTGGCCTTTCCTACTCCCGCCGCTCCGCCTTTTGTCTGCAACCCTTGATAGGAGCCGATCATCGCAATGATGACTCCAAAGACCAGCGATTTGAATAAGCCTTTCAGGACGTCATCGATCCCGATCGTTTGACGCGCCGAGGTAAGAAAGGAGTCATAGCTTATGTGGGCATAGGCATTCGCGATCCACATACCGCCGCCGATTGATACGACGTCGGCAAAAATCGTGAGCAGCGGAAGCATGATCATCAGGGCGAGCAAACGCGGAACTACTAGGAATCGGGCGGGTGCCAGACCCAGCGACTGCAGGGCTTCGATCTGTTCGGTTACCACCATCGATCCGACTTCAGCGGCTATCGCCGCGCCGACGCGGCCCGCGACCACTACTGCGGAAAGCATCGGTCCGAGTTCGCGTGCGGAGGTGTACGCGACGGCGGCTCCGACCAAGTTCCCGAAACCATATGCTGAGGCTTGCTGCGCCGACTCCAGCGAAAAGACCATGCCGGTGAACAGGGACGTCAGCAACACGATGATGGTGGACTGAAAGCCGAGCAAATAACACTGATTTAATACTTCGGTTGCGCGGATCCGAAATCGGCTGATGAATCCAGCCGTTTCACCGGATAGTCCGACGACGCCACCGGCGTATTCCAAGAAGTCGCTGGTGCTCTTACCGACGTCTTCCATCATTCTCATCTTGAAAGTGCTCCGCTACACGCTGCGCACCCCCCAGCCGAGCTGGGACCCCCAAACCGAAGAGCTAGCACTCCTTTTCCGAGGCATGCGTTCCCCGAGGGGGCTTTAAACAAAATGCTGCATAGGGATTGCGCTAGTCGCACTTTTCGATGGCGCTGAGGTCGCTTAATACGCGTTGGGTCGCCTCGATTCTTCGCACGGCGACGCTGCGCTCGGCCGTAAGATTGAATTCTACTTGATTGATCCTCTCCAGCTGTCGGTCAACCGTGCGTAACTGTTGGCGCGCTTCGCGTTCGAATCCGCTGAAGTAATGCTGCACGGCGCGCAGATATACCCTTATTTCGTTATCGTCAATGCTCGAACCGTTCTTTATCGCCGCTTGGATTCGGTCATGGGCTTTGCGCATGGCCTTATCGGTTATATAGAACGCACCGACCTGAGCAACGAAATCGCGAAATTGCCCTTCGTTAAACGGCATGCGCCAGGGTACGGAAACCATGCGGTTCGAGAACCGAGGCCTGCATACGGAATAAGTCTTCGATACCGGCCTGTGCCAGGGATAACATGGCGTCCAACTCATGTCGACCAAACGGACTGGCTTCGGCCGTGCCTTGCAAGTCTACAAATTTTTCAGCGTCGGTCATGGCAACGTTCATGTCGACCTCAGCGCGGCTGTCTTCGTCGTAGGCGAGATCCAAAAGCACCGTGCCATCCACGAAGCCCGCGCTCGTCGCGGCGAGCTGAGCGCGCAGCGGCCACGTCTTTGCATCGTTTGCATCGAACTGTTTTAGCAGCGCCAGTGCCAGCGCTACGTAGGCCCCGGTGATGGCGGCGGTACGGGTACCGCCATCGGCTTGCAGCACGTCGCAGTCCATCCATACGGTGCGCTCGCCGAGCTTCTTCATATCGGTAACGGCGCGCAACGCACGGCCGATGATACGTTGAATCTCATGCGTTCGGCCACCCAGGCGGCCCTTGGATGCCTCACGCTGTGTTCGCTCCTGCGTGGCACGCGGTAACATGGCGTACTCAGCGCTTACCCAACCGACACCCCGGCCCTTCATCCATTGAGGCACGCGCTCTTCTACGCTGGCCGCGCACAAGACGCGTGTGTTGCCGATACTGATCAGCGCGCTTCCTTCGGGATAGGCAAGAAAGTTCGGTTCGATTATGACCGTACGAAGCTGATCGAACGTTCGCCCGTCAATGCGCCTCATTCGACCGTGACGGTTTTGGCGAGATTGCGCGGCTGATCGACGTCTTTTCCTTCGATGTCGGCGATATGGTAGGCGAGCAGTTGCAACGGAATGATGTTCACCAAAGGAGAAAGCAGTTCGTCGACTTTCGGAACGCGGAATACATAGTCCGCGATATGCTGGGCCTCATCATCTCCATAATTGGCGATTGCGATGATCGGGGCTTCGCGCGACTTGGCTTCCGAGAGGTTGGAAATAATTTTTTCGCGCACCCGGCCATCAGTCATGATGCCAATGACGGGAACACGCGAGTCCAGCAGTGCGATGGGACCGTGCTTCATTTCTCCGGCGGCGTATCCTTCGGCGTGAATGTACGAGATTTCTTTAAGTTTAAGGGCTCCTTCAAGCGCAGTCGGGAAGTTGACATACCGCCCGATGAACAACACCGAACGGGCTTTGCGGATCTTGCGCGCTACAATCTTTATCTCTTGCGAGGTATTGAGCACCACATCTACGGCTTCCGGAAGAAGCTTGGTATTGTCGGCTATTTCGCGCAGTCGATCGAGCGGAGCGCTTTGCCGTATGCGCGCAAGGTATAAGGCCAAGAGCGTCATTGCCACAACTTGCGAAACGTAGGTTTTTGTGGCGGCTACGCCGATTTCCGGACCGCCCCGGGTGAACAAGGCGCCATCGGCCAGACGCGTGAGATGTGAGCCGACCACGTTGCACACGCCAAGGACGGTCGAGCCAAGCTGTTTTGCAATCTTCACCGCTTCGATTGTGTCGGCAGTCTCGCCGGACTGGGACATCGCTATCGTCAGTGCGCCCGGATCGATAACCGGATCACCGTAGCGGAATTCACTAGCAAGTTCCATCTCGACCGGCAAATGAACCAGCGAGCGTAATAAGTACTGTCCGACCAAGCCTGCATGATAGGCCGTCCCGCAGCCGGTGACTGCAATTTTGGTAATGTCACGCAGGCGAGCCTCATCGATTTGCAGCTCGGCGCCGAGTTGCACGTCGTTGCTCTCATCAATGCGTCCGCTTAGTGTTTCCTTGATGACTTTGGGTTGTTCGAATATCTCCTTGAGCATGAAATGCTTGAAGCCGCTTTTTTCTGCAGATGTCGCATCCCAGGTGACCTGGACGACGTCGCGTTCAATGGGGCGCCCATCGTAACCAGAGAGTTTGTAGCCGTCGCGCCCAACGACAATCATCTCGCCTTCCTGCAGAATGATTTCTTTTCGCGTGTATTGCAGAATGGCGGGCGTATCGGAGGCCACGAACATCTCGCCCTCGCCGATGCCCAGCACTAGCGGGCTCGCTCCATTGCGCGCGAAGATCAAGTGTTCCGCATCGTCGGAACTAATGACGCCCAGCGCATACGCGCCTCGCACTTCGGTAAGCGTTTGCCGAACGGCGGATTCCAAATCACCGGTATAGTGCTGCTCGATTAAGTGCGCCAGCACTTCGGTATCCGTTTCGCTTCTAAATTTATGACCCGCTTCGATCAAGCGGTTGCGCAGCGGCGCATAATTCTCAATGATTCCGTTGTGCACGACTCCAATGTTGCGTGCGCAGTCAAGATGAGGATGTGCGTTGGCGTCGGAGGGCCGCCCATGCGTGGCCCAGCGCGTGTGACCGATTCCCACCGTGCCGCTGATATGCTCGCCGTTGTTGAGCCGCTCGGCCAGACGGGCAAGTTTGCCTTCGGCTTTGGTACCGGCTAGTGCGCCGTGCTCATCGATTACCGCAATACCCGCGGAATCGTACCCGCGGTACTCTAAGCGTTGCAACGAGTCCAGAATAATGGGCACGCTGTCCCGTTGCCCGATGTATCCGACAATACCGCACATAGGATGCTATTTTATTCCTTCACGGGTTCGCTTATATGGGACTTTGCCCAGGGCCACCTCGCTAAAC